>JAITMO010000224.1 GCA_031277345.1 Candidatus Bathycorpusculum soli | reverse complement strand
GCAAACAACATATACACTGCAGCACGTGATCATGGAAATCCGGGTTCCATGGTCTTCTATATAGGTCATGGTGACAACAGACTATCAAGTGGAGAATACTCGATATCTGACAATAACGGCAATTGGGTTACAGCACCCAACATCTTGAGTCAGACCCCACAAAATCATAAAAAAGTTGTGACTCTTTGGTCATGTTTCCAAGGTGACACAATAAATCAGATGCCTAACGCTTGGCTACGTAATACTGCAATCAGCTCTAACGGATATACTTCTCCCGACTATAGTCAACAGGCATTCATAGGCTGGACAGGCGAAGCACCCTTTCTTAGCAAGGATTTCATTGTAGGTGATGATGGTGATGCGTTCTTGCGCCAATTTTACATTAATGCTCTATATCGCGGTTTTGATCTAAGAAACTCACTAAACTTTGCGGCACAAACTGTGTGGCAGGTTAACTTTGAAAACTCTATATTCTACAGGGGTACTACAGGAATGGGTCACATGGTGGTTTATGGTCAGGGAACAATGTACATCGGCTACACGGCTTATGCTTCATCTATACATAGTTATGCTTACGGTTATTCTGGCGCTGGCTACATTAGTAACCGCAACAACTTGTTAGGCAGTCAACTTGATGGTAAGTTTGCAGAGCTTCACGCTGGAAACCTTAATGATTACGCTTTTGTTGTAACTGAACTTAACAGACAGGCAAGTGGCACTGTTCATCTTCAAGCATATTCAGGTACTGGTTACTATACTCACGTCATTGTTCGTGTTTCTAATAATGGCAATACTTGGACTACACTTGCTGATGGATATCTTAATCATAATAATCCAGCGTATGTCTACTGTGGGTCTGCTAGTAACTTTAGATATGTGGGAATTAGTGTTATTGATGACATTGGATGGAGTGCTAGTTTATTTGTAGACTCCATTCACGTAACCGTCTAACCAAACGCTACTCAACACTACAACTCTCTCTTTTTCCAATAACTACTTCTTAGATAGCAACATTTTTTCACAGACACCTATTTTGTAAGAGTACGTTGAAACTTGAAGCAAGAACGACAAAGCTGAACAAACAAAGTGATTCTGTGCCTTTAAGACATGTTTTATAGTGGAGAACAAACAGCAAGCGTATATAGTTTAACAGCAAAAAAGGGTAAAAAGCATTTTAATTAATAGTAACCTTGTTCTCCGTGGTGACGTATTTCGCCTGTATCGCCCCAAATAGTAACTGCATAACTATGAATATAGTATTGTACACTATGTTGATCATATGCTATAGGTTCAAAGTATATGTCAATCTGCAAAGATGGCCGTGAATTCACATAACCTGCGTAAACGGACACATTTGTGGTTATTGTACGGTTGTTTTCCTGTGCATACGCCTGAGCAAAAGGCAATGCTATCTCAAATGCTTGATCAACAGGAATTCTAATCTCAGCCATATCACTTGAATCATTAGGACGAGTGTTAAGTATCATTATTCCATGATGATAAATTTCGCCAGTATCTGCCCATATTGTAACCTCATAAACATAATTTACCTCATACAGATAACTTGGGCTCTGATAGCCTTCACTTTCTATAGCGTTAAATATGTTAGATTGTTGGTTTAAATCAAAGATTGAAATGCTTGAATTTTGTTTGTCTTTGTTTTCTGTAGTTTTAAATTCAATCTCTACAAGCCAATATGGTCTGGTGGACTCTCCAAGGCTTGCTCTTGTGAGGGTTATTGTGTAATTATTTTCTTTGGCGTATGTTTTAGCAAGTGGTAATGCAATTTGAATTGCTTGATCATCTGTAGAAACAAGACCAGTTTGTTGTGTGTTTAACCCTTGGATGTTAATTATTGAACACAAAAATAGGCAGAGCACGATAGTTCCAATTAAGAGCAATATAATAGGTACAAAAAGTCTCTTACTTGTTCTTACCAACTTTTTCACCAATATATAATTAAACTGCGTTACTTTTAAACATATTCTACAGTACAAACAAGTATTTTGTTTAATCTGAATTTTTGGGAATGTTATAAAATATTTTGATGGTTGAGTGATTAAAGGGTGTTCTTAGGTGTGGGCAATTGGGTCATGTATTAAAATAGTTGCTAAGTTGGGATAAATGATGTATATAGCAGTTTGATTTTAAATTGAGGCATATCCACAGTGTTTGAAGTAGTTTGAAATGTCTTTTTCTGAAATCCACCTAAATGCACTTAGAAGAGCCTCTTGCAATTCCTCTTCCGCTTTAGACTTTAACTTGCGAAACATCGTTTTCATCTTTGACCACAAAAACTCTATAGGACTCAAATCAGGCGAATACTTTGGCAAATAAACAACCACCACACCCCTCCTAAGCAACAACAAAAGCACACCCTTAACTTTATGCACCGACAAATTATCCAACACCAAAACATCACCCACCTGTAGCACAGGAGCCAAAACCTCCCAGCACATAATACCCAAAAACCTCCCCATTCAACGTACCCTTAAAAACCATAAAAGCCCTAAACCCCTCCAACCCCAGCACCGAAAAAAGCGATTTACGCTTAAACCCCTACATCAGGCACATAATCCACAACCCGAGCATGTTTTTCACCCCAACCATAAAGCGGTGTCATACCAATGTTTATGCTGCACTCATCAAGAAAAAACAATCTGAATTTGCCTAGTTCACCTTGATTTTTACGCCATTTTTCACGAGCTTCTACAACGTCTGGTCTTTTCTGTCCGTTTGGATGGAGCGTCTTTTTTTATATGTCAACCCCATCTTTTTTAACCGTCTGGAAAGTCCTGATTCGCCCACGTTTAGTGAGAGTTCATCTATTAGCTCTTGTAGGGTGATGTCGGGTTTTTCTTTTATGGTTTGTCTGATTTTTTCTTCTGTTTGTGGGGTTATTTTTCTGTTGTTGCCTTTGTATGGTTTGGGTTGGTATGATCCTGTGGTGCGGTATAGTTTCCATATTTTTCCAATAGAGCTGCGGCTTGTATTTTTTACCCATTTCATGATGGTTTTTTCGCTTTCGTCGCGTTTTTTTGCTTCGATTATTAGTTCTCTTTTTTCGTTTGAAACTGGTCTCATAAAACCAATAAACTATGTCGCACTTAATATGTGTTAATTTAAAATCAAATTGCTATATTTGTGTCTATGACAATTATATATTGTTTGTCACATCTGTCAACCATTTTGATACATGACCTTTTTTAAGCGGGATGGTATAGTTCAAAAGATTAACCCGTTTAAGCAGAGTAGTCTTGCAAAAGAATGTGGAATAGATATTTTTAGGAAATAAAAAACTGTTTTAGAGAATAAAAATTTTGTACAATTGCTTTAGTAAAGGGAACATAAAAACAGGAAAAAGTGTTTGTTAAAAGTATAAGATACTTTTTTAGAAAGAATAAAAAGATGGCGTCTTTGTTTTGCAGATTATTAGCTATACTGGGATTCTTTGGGTTTTGTTACTAACTTGCTTAAACGTGTTCTATT
>JAITMO010000197.1 GCA_031277345.1 Candidatus Bathycorpusculum soli | reverse complement strand
TAATTTTTGCTGCCCATTCCGGCTTGATTAAATTAAAGCTAAATTTTTATGTGCAAACAGAAATAAAAACCCGTATAAACATCTTATTGAAACGCTCTACATGACATTCAACGTTAGTAGACTGATTTATGTAAAACCAGTGCTACCGAACACTTAAGCTTTCGACCCACACGTCCACAGAATCAGAGTATATTTGTTCAAAGGTAAAGTTTATTGTTCGTGTTTCACCACTAGCCAAATACATGTCATAGTTTTTAGTTATTGTATTTCCGCCTGATCTCATTGCACAATAGATTGTTTGTGTTCCAGAAACTCCGTTATTTCTAACTGAAACATATACGTCTTGAACCAGCCCAACGTAAAAGTCTTCTTTCGTGTTCACGTAGTAATTAGTAATTACAAATCTCGGTTCTATACTTGGTGTTGGAACTGGACTGTTTGTTACGTTATTATTGTTATTAGTACTGTTGTTATTGTTGTTTATATTGTTGGTAATTGCGTTGTCTGTTGTTAATATGTATGCGATCGATACGGATACAATTACTATTATAATGCAAATAAAACCCCATTTGGTAGCAGCCCCTTTTTCACTCATTATCTAACCTTCCAACAAACTATACATTACAGTGTTTAGTTAATGATATATAAATATGTTTTATTTTTTTTTTTTTTGACTTCTATGTTGTGTTTACACGAGTCGCATCAAAATACTTCTCGCGGTACAAACTGTTTAACTAGTCACCCTGCTCGGTAGACACACGGCAATAAGCATAAACGCACTTTATAATACAATACTTCCACGCACTATTATTACGCATTTATTATGATTTTTAAGGCTTTTTCCAACTCATCTTTAGTAATAAGCTGACGTTTGTAGAGTTCTTTTAGTACACCTGTCTTGAAATTTTGAACAATAGCATTAGACTCGGACATAAATAACCGCCTATAAAATAGTGTACCAGCGAAAATAAATGCTTTTTTATCTACTACCTATTCTTATTATCTTCATTAGGCGGAAGTTTCCCAGAAATATCGATTAATTTTTTAGTCTCAGTTTTCACTTTTCTTTCAAGTTTCTTTAGATCAACGGAAACAGAAAGAACGATTCTCGGGCTTTATGCCTCGTTGCTCTAACAATTCTCGAATGCTTACATTGTTCTGAACATGCTCTTTGGTTATCAGAAACTCACCGTATAAATCCTTATCTTTAACATTATAATTAGTCAATTCTGTCACGAGATTTTTTGTGGCTATAGTAACGTTGGCAGAAAATCGGCAAGTGACCTAATTATCCTTAACACCTAAGTGTTTCTTCCTATCGGTGGTGTTGTGTCCACCAAACAAAGCGGATCGTCATTTGAGCAAATCCTTCCAAACCCTTTATCGTCAACACCACGTTCGTATATATTTTGCGATAACCGCTTTTCAGTTTCTCTTAAACGTCCTCTGACTTCAGTGCGCTCTATGTATTGTATTCTTTCCTCAATATCTCCTGTTTGCGAGTTTGTACTGCAAAATAGCTTTATGCAAAAGCGATTTCTTCTCTTTTGGGGTCGCCGTTTTGAGCAATTAAATAACATGCATATCGTGTAAGCATATAATCTTTGATAGCTCTATTTGATTCGCTTCCCAAAGCAACCGTTTTCGTGACCTCACAAAACTGGTCTGAAGGTATAATTTCGGTGGTTTTACAGCTTTCAATTGCCCTGTTTATAGCGACTTCAAAATTTTCCCATCGAACATATCCAAGTAAAGTCATTAATTCTCACGCGCACCAAATCCAATATCTTCATTTTCAATAGTCTGCACTATTGTTTCAAATTAAATTTCGTGCATTTGACGTGTAGATTTACTAAACGTTATAAACTAGATGTGTTACAGTTATTCGTTGTTTAGTTAGTTTACAGAGGCAAAAATATTGAATAACTCGCGTCAACAGGAGTATCCATCTAGTAGTAGTGTTCATAAAAAGTCTTTCCTAAGCAAGTCTGAAGTGCTTATTCTCGGTTTAATGCTATCTATAGTTGGTTTCACATTAATTGGCTTATTTGATAAAGACACTCTTACAAGTTATTTTGGTTTTGTCCTGTTAGTTGTTGGAGTGGTTTCTTCTGTTGTTGGTGTTTGTTTTATGATTCTTGCAAGTATAGAGAATCGGTTGCAGAGAGAAAAACCCGGGTTATACAGAAGCAAAAAAACGATGCCCCTACGTAACGCCATATGGCTAATAGGTGCTGGATTAGTTTTTGCAATTTTAGGTTTACTGCTAATTATCCTGCCTGATCAGACATCTTTAATGACCTCTATTGGTTTTGACATGCTTTTTATTGGCATTGGTGTGTCAGTATTTGGCCTATCTGTTGCGTCTATGGAAATTGTGAAAATCGATTTAAGTAAAGATCCGCGATCAACAGTTAAAGTGCCACAACAACTTCTTTTCAGTATTTTTTTGCTTGGTTTAGGCAGTATCTCTTTGATTGTAGGTGCAATTTTAGCAAAAATATGCGTAAAAGATACAGCATTTAGCTATTTTGGTTTTGGTCTGTTAATTGCAGGTGTAGTTCTTTTATGCTTAGGCGTATTGGGAACAGCCATTAACATGCTTAAAGCCCAATTCCACGGTCAAGACTATAATATTAATGGACCTCAACATAGAGCCTTTAGCAGTATATGGGAAATCGGAATTGGAGCAATGTTTCTTATAATTGGTTTAATTCTCTCGGGAAACTTTGAAACAATACTTTTTATATATTACACAAGTTTTAGCCTGCTTTTATCTGGTGCCGCAATTTTTGCTTATGGACTGTTTGAAACCGTTAAAGCATCTTCTACAGACTATATAAAATATGACTCCCATGACAACTTTTTAAGACAAGACAAAAAAACTCAACCTCAAAACTCTACAGCACGACCAACTTACCCTAAAAGTAAAATGCCGCGAGTAAATCCAATATTTAACATTGCTGGTATTATTAGCTCAGTTTGTATTCTGTTTTTTAGTATATGGCAACTTGACCTTATAGTCTCAGGACCGGTTTGGTGGTCTTCAGAACCTTTCGGCCAGGGATATGGCTGGTCTCATATAGAAGGAGGTGCATATGCAAACGATTACTTCCAATGTTTCTTATGGAAAACAACTGTTGGACAGGCATACGATACCCTGTTTATGCTAATATTTATCTCTTTTATAATACTCTTCATAAGTGCCTACTTCTGGCCTAAACAAAATAATAATCATAATCTTTTGAAACTACAAGAAAGCGAAGAAAGATACAAAAATCTGCAAATCAGCCAGGAAACACGCAACTCTCAAACCACAACAACAACAGAACATGCACCTACCACTATAGAAGATGAAAAAAATTCATAAAAAACGTGTTACGTGTTTAGATGCATAAGTTTTTATAAAAAATCTAGCCGAATATCAACATAAATGTCAACTTTATTTACAGATATTCCATTAGGGTATGTGTTCAGCTTGTGAGTTTTTTTAGGTTTTTTATCAAGCATAGATGCATAAACATGTGTATGCAGTGATTTTTGTTGAACAAAAATTGCATGAAAATTTAAAGTCTAACGAAACGTGAGCTAGCTAAGACACGAAATCATTGAGAACTAAATACATACCCCTTAGAAAGTGTTTGTTTCTTTTATACAGTAAAAACGGCATTACCTGAAATTCCCGAAATTTACCTGCCATAGCTTGATGTATTAGCTGAAATTTAAGGACATTTTACAATTTTAAGGACAGATTACAGCTTTTCAAAAATTTTATAACCCAATTATATGGTAGGTAATACCTACTGTATACTGCGATAAGTTATTTATCAATTATAGACCAAATACCTAATCGGACGCATCTTTGCCTTATTTTTCCATCTACAGTAGGTAAAAAACGTGAATTACGGATTGCTGCGAATGTTTATCTATGTACCCGTTTTAAAAATCGAATACAAAGGTATGACAAATAGGGTGATACCGTTTTCTTTTGTCCAAAATCCCACCCTTTGAATTTTTGATAGACTGACTCAGGAATAAACATGCCATCTGCATCTTGCTTTCTTTTTATCAAGTCAATTATTTCACAAAATCGTGAATCAGTTTTTATAAAATTAAATTTGCTTAAACAATCAGCAACATTCACAATATCGTACCACATAGCTGGCGCTTTTAGTTTGCGGAAGTCTGTGCCCATATAAAACATGTATGGATGCCTTTCAAGACTGTTTTCCCATAGCGAAAGTATAACATCTACCCCACCTTTTACAATATCACTGTTTTGGTATTCGTCAATTTCAGATAATAGCTTTAGCATGATAAGCGTTGCATACGGGCAACAATCATCTTTTCGTCCAGGACCTCTAAATGTTCCATGTTCTTCCGATACCGAACAGGGAAAACCTTGTTCTTGGTACAGGTTTGATAGGTGCTCCATACCCTGTTTGATATGTTGCTGATAATCAACCTTTGCTTTAAGTAATGCCCTAAGCAATAAAGGCGCATCGCATAAGCACCAGCCAAAAACATCTTCACCCAGTCCACCATAGTGTGTTGGTATGTTTGTCCTAGACTGATATACTCCATTCTCGTCTTTGTGGCTCATAATCTGCTTAATTGCGCTTTCAATTTCAGGTATATCTCTTTCAAGTCCAATATCAAGTAGGAACAACAGTTTGTGTATTGATAAGTCAGGGTCTTTATGATTCCTAACTACTACGTTATGAAAGTTGGTAATATCATTTAGATACGACAGAATTCTTCTGTCTTTTAATACTTCATTTCTCAAGTCAATTAAATTCTCTCTGTTTTCATTGAGGAGATTTAGTCTGATTGCGTACTGTAACCACGGTTCACTTATTGATAAAAGCTTTTCAAGCACAAGATAACCTCTGTATAAAATGTAGCTATCTAAATATGTTTTACCCTATCTGTCTGTAAAAACCCAGTTCAATACTCTGTTTGTTTGTGTCAACTAAACGTTTTAAAAAAATGATTTTTTATGAAAAACCTTATAACCCAAAATTCCTAAAAATACCTGTGTTGTAATTGTGTTTTTTTCCGTGTTTGATGGTGTTTTGTGATTTAGATGTTAGTTTACAAAATTTATAACATTTGTATGCAGTAGGTAATACCTGCCATATGTTGTAGAGTTTATTTGATGATTGCAAGTTAACAAAAACAGAGTAAGTATAGTTTAATTTTTCATCCATAGTAGTAAAAAGCTCGGGAATTTTGGATTATTTTTTTTGTTCTGTTAATTGACCCGTTTTGTTATGCGGTACAATAAGTGTGATGGAAGATGGTAGTTTCCATAATACGAAGGTGAGGTGGTGTTATGAAGAAATCAGTTGTTTTCATTGCGAGAGTAGGGTTTTAACGGTGTTATTCTTTGTGTATTTTATGATGAAAGTGAGTTAAGTTGTGTAGTTGTTTGTATTAGGGGCGGTTTTACATTTTTTCCTATGAAAAACTATTATCTGTAGTGTTTTTCATTGCGCTTCAATGAAAACCCGTTTTATAAGCTTTGTTTATTATTTTTTGTAGGTTGATTTCAAATGCGGATGTGGGGTTTTCTAGTTTCCAGTTTTCTAGAACTTGTGGTGAGATTTCGCCTATGATTCCGATTTCTTGGTTGTTGTCTATTATGATTTTGCCTGTTCTGCCTTCTATGTATGTGGGGTGGTTTGTTGGGGTTATTTGCCATGTGATTCCAAGGTTGGTAAGTAGGCTGTTTAGGGTGGCTTTGATTTCGCTAAAGTTTGCGTTTGGGTGGGTGGTTATGGCTGTTAGGTGTTCTTCTTCTTGTGTTTTTGTTTCGTGTGTTTGGTTTGGGTGTATTGTTTTGCCTGTTTCATAGATTTTTTGTGGGAATTCGGTTGATTGGTTGTTGCTTAAAAATTCTATGAGTTGTGGAAGTAGTTGGTTGCGTAGGCAGGTCATGGTTGTAACTTTTGGGTTTTGTATTTCTATGTGGGGTGTTTGGGGGGTGTTCATTTTGGTGAAGAGTGTTTCTTGGTTGGTTAGTGTGGTGTTTAGGATTTCTTGGTATCCTAAGCCTATCATTAGTTCTCGTGTTATGTTGATAAAGTGTTGGTCGGGTTTTGGTTTGCCAATGGTGGGTAATTCATGCCAGTTGGGAGTTATGTTGTTGTATCCGTATGATATGGCTATGTCTTCGATGAGGTCTACTTGGTGCATGATATCTATGCGGTAGCAGGGGATAAGTACAGAGATCTCGTTTTCTGTTGTGGTTTGTGTTATTGTGTTAAATCCTGCAATTTTTAATAATCCAGTTATACGTTGCTTGGTTAGGTTTAATCCAAGAAGCTTGTTAGCATATTCAACGTTTAAGGTTAGTTTTTGGCTGTTAAAGTTGGGTGTAATGACCTGTTTTTCTTTATAGTCTGAATTGTTAGGGTAATGTATGGTTGTAGTGTAAGCTTTACCGCCTTGATCAATTAGTGTAGTTACAACAAGATTTAGTGTATTAAGTACATTTTTTTGTGAGATGCCGGTAACTTCAACAAGTAAATTTTTTGAAGTTTCAGTTACTTTACCTAAATCATTAGAGTTTATAATAGGCGGAAAAGACAACACTTTACCTTCAGCATCAAAAAGCATAGGATACACTAAATGCTGTTTAACTATGTGGCCATACTCGCGGCCTTTTGGATGTTTCTCTAAAACCTTTTCTAGACTCATTGTTTCTGTGAATCCTAACGGTACAAATGTAACCTCTTTAGGTTTAACTGTAGTGTATTCAATAGGTGCTTTAATTAAATCCAAATTGTAAATACCTATACTAGATTTCCGTCGACATCTTCCATAGGTCTGATCCAATTTATCTTGTAAACGCATTAAACCCGTAATTGCCATATCAGATAACTGTACTTCTTTTACCACTGCACAGGCAATGTATGGACGTATTTCATAGAGCTCTCGACTTACAAAAACCTCAACACCAGATGATCTTAAACAATCATATGACTTTAAGCCTACCTGCTGCTGTTGCTGATGTGAATTGCCTGCAAACCCTCGCAATGCACGCGCTAAACCCTCTACACACCAAAGATCAGGCCTATTAGTATCCTTAAACTCTATATTTACCATACCGTCTTGTTTGCAATATCCCTTAACTTCTGCTTTAACAAAAGCTAATAACTCATCAAAACCCTCTAAACCCGCCTCAGTATCACTAAACTCTACATTTAATTGACGCTGTAACTCTCTATATTCCATATCAATAGTAGGCATCACTATACCACCTGCTCTTTTCTTAACCAATCAAGATCTGAACTAAATATCGCCCTAATATCCTCTAAACCAGAATGCATCATAAACAACCTATCCACCCCAAGCCCCCACGCAATAACCGGAACATCTACACCTAACGGTTGAGTAACCTCCGGCCTAAAAATCCCTGAACCCCCAAACTCTATCCAACCATACCCATCCTTATACGCACTCAACTCTACACTAGGCTCTGTAAACGGAAAATAATCCGGCCTAAACCGTACCCTACTAGCACCCGCAATCTCCATAGCAAACCTACCCAACACACCCAGCAAATCTCTAAGATTCAAATCCAAACCAACAATAATACCTTCTATCTGATTAAACTCGGAAAGATGCGTCCTATCCACAACTTCCGGACGATAAACACGCGCAATAGAAAAATACTTACCCGGAACCTCCAAACCCTCACTCCCTAACACACGCGCACTCAAACAAGTACCATGACCACGCAAAATCAACCGCATAGCAACATCCAAAGAGTACCTATAACCCCAACCTAAAGAACCAGATTGCCCACCAAACTCGTGAGTATCCCTAACACGCTCAACAAACGCACTATATCTACTAACATCCCCCACCAACGGCTCCTTAACATAATAAATATCACTCAACTCACGCGCAGGATGATCCTGAGGAATATTTAACGCGTCAAAATTAAACAAACTAGTCTCCACACTATAACCTGACATCTCCTGAAAACCCAAATTTACCAACTTTTCTCTAACACCATCAAGAAACCTCAAATAAGGATGCTTCTTACCCGGCCAAACATTTGCCACAGGCGCCTCAATATTATACTTTTGCAATCTCACACCACGCCACTTACCCGAAACAATAAGCTCCGGCGAAAGCTGCGTAACCTCCGACTCCACCACAGCCCTACCATCCAAAAGCGCAACCCTACCCTCCTCAGTAATCTCCAAAAACCGCGACGTCCTAACCTCAATACTAACCAACTTACGCTTCTTAAGCTGCTCAGCCTCAACCCTAAAACCCTCACTTAACTCATCAAACACCACCTGACCCCCACAACCACCCAAAAACCTAAGCAACTCCTCATCACAACCCACCACAACAGCACCACCACCGCCCAAACCATCACCACCAATTACATCATCAAAAACCTTTAACACATTACTCTGACCTGAATAACTTGCCCACTTCTTACGCAAAACCCACCCTAAAGCTATCTGAACAAACTCTGGCTGTAAACCCGCCTTCTCCACAGCAACCCCCAAATCAGCAGAACCACCCAACTCTACAACAGCCAAAACAAGCCTACGTTCAGGCAAACCCTTCTGACTACACATTTTACCCTCATCAGTTAACCTCACAATATTCTGCGTGACAGCATGAATACTTAACAGAGCCTTCTCTTGCAAAGTTAACGCACTACGCATAACCGCCGCATCAGGCAAATTAGAAATAGCCATTAACTGCTCAACAGACAATTTTCCACCATTAGCATCTAAACCCAAAAGAACCTGATGCTCTTGTACTCGAAGCTCAACCATGACTACTCGTAACTTCCTATAAACTTAATTTATGTAGAGTATTTCTTACGTCACAAATAAAGTATGCTGATTTATTATTACCTATAATAAGAGCTTTTTTATAAAAAACCTATCAGAATATCGACTCGGTTATCAAAGGTGCGGTTATTGGGAAAAATGTTGGGTTTTCAGTTTGTCCCGCCGTTAGGTAAAATGGATAAAGTGTTTAATCATACTGTTTCAAGTTTTCGTGTGTTATAGCGTTTTTAGTTTGTATTGATGGTTTATGTGGTTTGGTGTTTATTTTTTAATGTGTTGATTAAAGTGTGGGCAACTGATAACAAGGCAAGAGAGGACATTATTTTAGCAGTGCGA
>JAITMO010000194.1 GCA_031277345.1 Candidatus Bathycorpusculum soli | reverse complement strand
ATTGATGAGGCTTATCTAGATGTTACTGTGCAGGTGGAGGGTAGTTTTGATAAGGCGTGTGTGTATGCTCAAAAAATTAAGCGAGATGTCAAAGAGCAGGTGGGTATTTCTTTGTCAATAGGTGTTGGTCCAAACAAACTTGTTGCTAAAGTTGCGTGTGATCGTCAAAAACCTGATGGGTTAATTGTTGTTAGATTTGATGAGGCTGTAGCGTTTCTTGCTCCTTTGTCTGTTGAGTGTTTACTTGGTGTGGGTAAAAAGACTGCTGCGCGTATGGAGCAAATGGGGATAAAAACGGTTGCTGATTTGGCACAGTTTAATTTACAGCGTCTTTTAGGGGTGTTTGGTAAAACTTTGGGTTTTTATTTTCATAACGCTGCAAACGCGGTTGATAACACATCTGTTGTTGAGCAAGGTGAGGCTGAATCAATAAGTAAGATTGGTACTTTAAAACAGGATACCTGTGATTTAGAGTCTATTTTGATAAAAGTTGATGAGTTAGTGGAAACCGTTTACAGGGAAGTGACTGAAAAAGGGTATAGCTTTAGAACAATTTCTGTATATATTGTTAATGTTGATTTGTTAAGTAAGAGTCGTTCAATAACTCTTGAACAGCCTGCAAAAGGTAAGGAGGTAATTAAACGAAATATTCATATGCTTCTTGAAAAGTATCTTGCAGAGTCTTCTTTAGAGGTTCGTCGTGTGGGTGTTAAAGTTTCAGGGTTTAGTAAAGAGCAGCCTGAGCAGAAACAGTTGAGTTCTTTTTTTGGGTAAACTTGCTCTGTTTCTCTTTTTTTATTGCTGTTTTTTGGTTGTTGTTTGTGTTGGATTTGTTTTTAGAAGGTGGTGACGTTTAGTGGTTTTATGTTGATTAGGTCTTCGAATAGGTGATAGTTTTCTTCCATTGTTTTTGAGAGTTGATATATTGTGGTGTATGTGTTGTTTATGGTTGTGAGGAGTTTGTTTTTTTGTAAAATTTTGAGGTGGTGGCAGATTGTTTTGTAGCTAAGTTTTAGTTCTGTTGATAGTTGGTTTGCGTTTTGAGGGGCGTTTTTTAGGCTTTTGATTATTTGTACTCTGGTTTTACCGCCTGTTGTTTTTGTAATTAGCCATGTTAACATTGTTTTTGTGTGCATTTTTTTGTTTCTTATGGTTGTATCCCTCTCTTTTTTGTTTTTGATATTTACGCTATGTAACTACTACATGCGATAGTAGTAATATACACGACGACATATTTAAGCTCTTCGCAAAATATTGGCTATACTTACGGATATCGCTGAACTACTACGTGAACTTTCATAAAGTATCTTAATTAGTTATTTTGTTTGAAAAGGGTGTTTGTTTTTAAAATCAAAATTTATACATGTGGCTGTTGATAGTTTAGTTACACGTTTTTGGTTCTTTAAAAGAAAACTATTCTTTAACTTAATTTAGGGCCTGGCAAAGGTGCTAATTGTTTACAGAAGCCTTAAAAACTACTATTGCTGATAGTATATTTGGTTAAATTTATGCGTGACGAGAAAAAACCGGAGATTTCACAATACAACATGGCTGGAAAAGCGCTAACAGCATTTATGGGCCCACTAGAAGCTAACATTATGGACGCAATCTGGTCTTCAAAAAAAACTCATGTTTCAGTGAGAGAAATCCATGAAACACTAAAAAAAACAAAAAACCTCGCATACACAACTGTCATGTCCACCATGGACCGACTATTCGAAAAAAACTTACTTGATCGTAAAATAGAAAAAGGAAGAGGCGGCTTATACTACGTCTACTGGCCCGCCATAGACAAACAACCATTCCAAAAATCAGCCGTTCAAAATGTCCTATCAAGCCTAATCAACAACTTTGGTGATATAGTTACTAACTGCCTAGTAGATGAGACCAGTCTAAGCGAAGATGAACGTTACATCATCAAAGAACAACTTAACAAAAACATTAAGAAAAAAGACTAACCACTAAAGGTATAAACAAATGAGTCTTGAGGGAGTAATTAACCAAATACTTCAACCCTACTTTCTATACTCAATACTCTTCCTCATAACTTCCTTTACATGCATCAAAATCTTTATCTGGCTATGTCCTTTCATAAGTGAAAAAATAAAGAGTATACTACATATAATTCCATTAATTACGCCATTGGTTGTCATGTGCATCTTTTTACCTTCAACCTCTTTCCAAACACTCGACATGTCTGCTATGACAAACGTTGCCACAAACACACATAGACTAATTATGCCACCCGTTGGCGAATGTTTTCGAATTAATGCTTTATCTATAACTACCACTACATCATTCACTGGCATACTTTGCATAATTGGTTTAGTTATAGGAACGCTCTTTACATTAACTATGATAATCACTGATGATCGCATTGCCAGACGAATACTCAGAGTCATCCCATTAACCCCAAATGAACAACCATGGTTACAAGCAACAGTCGCCGAATCCTCTAAAAAACTGGGTATTGCCTGTCCAAAAATTGCCATAGTTGAAAACTTACGCCCAAACGCTTTCACCATAGGATATGGAAAAAACACAACAGTTGTCTTCTCCATAGGAATACTAAATACACTCAATAAAGAAGAACTAGCCGCTGTTGCCTTACACGAACTAGCACATGTAAAACATCATGACTTTTTCTTTAAAACTCTGATCTCAGCATTAACAACGGTTTCTTTCTTTAACCCTGTAGCGTTTATAACGGCTTCTGCAGCCCAACGGCAACGAGAAATGTATGCAGACGAAGACGCCTTTGCACTACTTGATAAACCATCTACACTTAGCAATGCTCTAACAAAAATATGTAACGCCCTTAAGGTATTGCCTGAGGAAAGCATCTTTACAAAAGCATCTGCTAATCTCTTTGTTACATCATCTATACTTTATCGTTCAGACATTTTTGCAACACATCCGTGTATAGGTGTAAGATTGCATAATATTTCTAAACAGAAATCAAGTACACCAATAAATAAAAAGGCTCTATTTTCTGCAATATTGCTATCGGCAATGTTGATTTTTTCTTTTGTTTTATCTAGTTATGCAATTGTTGAATTGCAGCACACATCCATTACTTCTGTGAGGGATGTGAACTCGTTATCTGATATTGGAGTGTTTAAGAATGTCTGTAGCAGAAAAAGTGCGTTAGATGCTACGCAAAACGGTAGTGGTGCTGTTGATATTTTTGGAAGGGGGTATGTGCTACGTCAGGTTTCTGGTGATAACGCTAATTTTGTGTGCGAAACTGTTGGTATGTCCCATCCGCATCCAGGTGTTGTGTATTCATTTGATTCTGCAAATTGTTCTATGTCTTTTTCTTTGTCGCGAGTTGTTGTTTGATTTTTTGATTGCTGAGTTTTGTTTATAGTGTTGTGTTTTTAGTGACAGCAGTGTTTAAATAACGCATTACTATTACTGATAGTAACTACCTTAATGGAAGGAGTAAATGTTGAAACAAACAAAAACAAAACACCGACCTTTCTTTTACTTAAACCTACAACACTCAACAGAGAAAGAAATAACCCAAACACACACGTGTTTTGCGACACCAAACATCACCTCAACACATTCTGCTGTCAACTCCTAATAAATATAAACAAAGAAGGAAATAAACATGGGTAAAACACCAAAAAAACAAAACACAGCGTCTGATTCTGTGTCTGAGGTAGCGTCTGATTCTGTGTCTGAGGTAGCGTCTGAACAAAAATTTCATTTTCAAGAAAATTCACAATTCAACCTAAACACAGACTATTCATCTCCACCTCCAACATCCATCTATACAGCACATACAAAACAGCAAAAATCTAAAAACACAAAAATTGCAATGGTAGCATTACTCTCTATTTGTTTGTTATCTGGAAGTTTCATCGGTTGTGCTGTAACATACACAACATTTAACAATAAACTCAACGATTTGCAAACTCAAATAAATTATCTAAATGGACAAAGTTCCATATCAGGCGGACAAGGTACTAATTCTGTGTCGCTTGCAAATTTATATAATAATGTTAAAAGCTCGGTCGTCGAAGTTACATGCAGTGTACCCCAGTATAATTGGTTTGGTAATGTAATGGGCTACACCTCTCAACAAGGCAGTGGGTTTGTAACCACCGTTAACAACCAGCAGGTAATTGTTACAAACTATCATGTAATAGAATCCGCAACTAGTATATCTGTAACATTTGCAGATGGCTCTAAACGTGACGCTACAATTTCCGGCACTAAACCAAACATGGATATTGCGGTGCTAAAAATAAGCTCAATACCTAAAAACACAAACTCTTTAACATTAGTTAGCTCATCAAACTTGAATGTTGGCGACAACGTAGTTGCAATAGGCTCCCCCTATGGACTTTCAGGCACCCTAACAGCTGGAATTATAAGCGCCCTTGGAAGAACAATCGAAGGTGTAAATAACAACCGGGAAGTAACGATCTCAGACGTAATCCAAACAACAACTCAAATAAACTCGGGCAATTCTGGCGGACCACTACTCAACATGCAAGGCCAAGTTATAGGTATAACAACTGCAATAGTCAGCGGGTCACAAGGTTTAGGCTTTGCAATCTCTTCAGACACCATCCTAAAAGAAATAGGCTCACTCGTAAAATAACCAATACCGCCCTTAACACCGTCAACAACATAAACCCACAACAATTGACAGACAAAAAACAGGCACCGTTTAGTTGTTGCTCAAAGCAACTAGATTTCCATAAACAAACAATTACCAACATAAAAACAAAAACAGTTCAACACTGACCTAAACTATCCCATTGTAACCTCCAAGAGCGAATTTCAGACAAACAGCGCAAGTTTAGAATAAACCTAAAACAAAAATCTTTAGCATCAATCTTTTTTAGGCATATCTATAGCATACACTTCAAATCAGTTAAAATAGTTCCTTAATCCGCATATTTTCTCTTTTATACCTATATATGTTATTTTAACAATTATATGTTAAGGAGTTAAAGAAAGATTTTGGATTACTCAGAAGCAGTGCTTAATCGTATATTTATTTTAAGATTGTATGATGGGGAAGTTGTGCATGAAGTTTTGGAAAATTTTGCTGAAAAAAATAATGTAAAGAGTGCAGTGTGTTTGTTTTTAGGTGGTGCGGAGGATGGGAGTAAACTTGTTGTTGGGCCAAAAGATGGTAATGCGTGTCCTATTGAACCAATGACTGCTTTACTTAAGGGTGTGCATGAAGGTTGTGGTGTGGGTACAGTTTTTTGTAACTCTGAAGGCAAGCCTAAGCTTCATATGCATGGTAGTTTTGGAAGACACAATGACGCAGTTACCGGTTGCATGCGAGTCGGAATTAAAATTTGGTCTATTGGCGAAGTAGTCATGTTTGAATTATCTAGCTCTGCTAGACGAGAAAAAGATCAAAAAACTGGGTTTGAGCTTTTAAATCTTTAATTTTCTTTGTGTGCTCTTAGAATTACTTTTCTTATTATAGGATTTTTATAGTCTGCAACAACCATGTAACCTTTGGTTAAATAAGCTTTGTATCCCTGTTGTGTTACAATTTTTGAAATTTCCATTTCATCTTCTGGATTATGATATACACATATGGCCATTTTGGCAATGTTTACAGCTTTTTCTTTATTTAGACTTCCACCGTATAATGCCTGTTTTTCGTAGCCCTCTATGTCCATTTTCAAAAAATCTATTCTGTTTATGTTATACTGTGTCATTAATTCGGTAAGTGTTATGTTGTCTTTATCGTTAATGTTGGATAGGTTTTTTTGTATTATTTCTACTTTTTCTTTGTAAGGTAAAAATGTTTGTTTTAAAGCTTCACACCATTTAGCGTCTCCTTCCACGATATACACTTTACTCGCCTTTTCAACAACGCTTAACGCAAAATTCCCCTCAGCAACTCCTGCGTCAACAACAATATCTCCATCACTTACTTCAAAACTATCTAACTCTTCATTTTGCATGTTATTTGGTTTTATAACACCTATAAAATAATTATCGACTGTTAGATATCTATGTGGTGAAGCGTAATCCTGCTCAAACGATACAGTATTAAATGAATAAATTATCGAGCTTTTACTCATACCTCTTTTATAAAATAGTTTTTTGTCGTCAATAAAAACATAAAACAAACCTGTGTTTGGGTCTTTCTCAACTCTTATTCTTCTTGTAAAATACTTATCATGAATCTGATTATCCACTTCAGGAAACACATTATACTCTTTCTCTATTAAAAGAGCAAAATTTCTCAATATGTCTTTTTTTCTCTCGCTATTTAGCTTTAGTTTGTTTGAATGCTTTTTAAAATACGTCTCTTGTACTCTAAAAAATATCTTTAAAAAAACCATTACTCTGCGGTGTCTAGCTCTCTCAATTCTTACTTTTGCTATATCGGGAACAAGAATATGGTATATTTTCTTCCCTGCTATGGTATTTATCATTTATCCACTTGCCAGTATTTTTTTAGCCTACACAATATACATGCCTATATATATATTCTCATTTTTCCGATTTTTTTAATCTCATTCGGACGCTATCCTATAAGCGTTGAATACTGAAGAATGCACAAACACATTCTTTTAGATATACAACAAGCAAATGTGGTCTATGACTATAAAAATGTGAATAGCAAAAAGTGTGTTTTTATTTATCATAGTGAAATTGTGAAAACATTTCTATGTGTAAACTGAATTATTGCCCATTATTTATTAACAATGTAAACATTAAATTGTACACGTCAAACGCACGAAATTAAATTCGAAATAATGTTTATACATACGAGACTTGATTGGAGATTTAAAATAGCTATTTTTATGGAAAAATCAAATATTTAGAACAAAAAACCGTTAAAAAGTACCAAATACTACAAAAAACACCGTTCATGCGTTTGACGTGTTAAATTGTATTAAATTAGAAAAATAGTAGATAAATATCTACTGTATTTTTGTTTATATTTCGTTTTTCCAAAGTCCATGTAGATTGCAATAAGCGAAAACAGCTATCGGCTTATCATTTAAAAGACTAAATACCCGTCTAGGTTCTTCTCCGACTCTCAAATATGTGCATTGACTGCCATGCTCTGTTTCTACATAAACAAACGATATATGATGATCCTCTTGCATTGGATGTGGTATACTGCCCACTTCAACACTCAGGTTATCTCCTAAAACCTTTACAACAGGCAAATGTTTCTCTTTACTTGCATCCACAATGTTGGGTACAAGCTCAGTCATTTTCTCGCCACAGCACACCATTGGTATACCTTTGTTGTTGATGAGTTTTGCCATGTTTCCGCAGTGTTTACAGATAAAAAATTTTTGACCACTGTTCACAGATATTCCTCTTCTCAATAATTGATTATGTGTAACTCGAAATATGCCTGCGGATGATCACAAACAGAACATTTCTGTGGAGCATTTTTACTGTCCTCAATGTGTCCACAATTACGACAAATCCACACAGTTTTCTCTTTTTTCGCAAAAACAGTATTATCTTTAATGTTATTGAGCAGTTTAAGATAGCGTTCTTCATGTTCTTTCTCAATAGCACCTACGGCTTCAAAAAGATTCGCAATATCATTAAAACCCTCACCACGTGCCTCACTTGCCATGCGCTTATACATTTCAGTCCACTCGCTATTTTCTCCCATAGCAGCCGCTTGTAGATTATCAATAGTTGAAGGAATTTCGCCTCCGCAGAGCAGCTTGAACCAGATTTTGGCATGCTCCTTCTCATTGCCAGCAGTTTCCTCAAATATGGCGGCAATTTGTTCATAGCCATCTTTTTTTGCTTTAGATGCAAAATAGGTATATTTATTACGTGCCTGGCTTTCGCCGGCAAATGCTTCCATTAAATTCTTTTCAGTTTTAGTACCTTTTAGATTTACCATTTTACTCTCTCCATTATAGACACCTACAAAATATCTATCATTAACGGCAAAATAGACGCAGTTAACTCCATCTACTGCTATCCTACCTATATTTGGCATTTAGACAAGAGTCACAGATGCATAGATAAAGCAAGGTATGTGTGTGCTTACCCAGCTAACTACATATTACCGCAACAAGATACTCGTAGATATACTAAATTAAGTTTACAGAAGTACTTAAAACAATCGCCTATTAACATTCTAAGTAGCTTACTGTTTAAGGTTTACATTGTTGTTGCTGAGGTGTACGTTTGGTTCAAAAGAGCATTTTTATAGGTCAGAAATTATGCATCATACTGTTGTTGTTTGTTTATCATATTTTGGCTCTTCAAAGGAAAACACTTCTCAATTTGGGACACAACCAGAGTAGATTGCCATTTTCAAGGGTTTTTGTGAGAATTTTTTGTAGACTGGGTAGTCAGTTCTTGTAGCTTGTTTGCCGGTTTGCTTTAAACTTCACTTTGATATACTCATAAATTTATATGTGTATCATAACCTTTTTTACCTCTGCAGTAAACATGAATTAGTGAATGTTAGGGAGTTTTAAAACAACACTAAAAACAGCAAATTTATATTGTATTGTTCTATTTTTTATGAATAGTGAAATAATAAATGACAAATGTAGTAGATAATGGATTGAAAAAAATAGGTTTTAACGTATCTAAACCAGTGTTGGCTATAATATGTATAATTTTTGGGGTAGTGCTGTTTATTTGGCCTGACCTTGCAGGCATTGTTATAGGCGTGTTTCTACTTGTACAAGGTATCATATTATTGGTTGAATACTACAGCAGCAACAAAACACTAAACGCTTCACATTACGCATAAATCATATGTGAAAAATACGGAAATACCCAATTGTATGTCAAGTACTTATTTTTTTCTTAATTTATGTTTTTAGATATTTTAATGCTCTGCTTACTCTGTCTTTCGGTTGGCTGCACGCGCAAGGAGAGTTCTGCCAGAAACCGCTTAATAAAAGGTATAGGGCGTAGAATTCACTTTGCTACCCTCGAATGCAGCTTTATCTTTTATGGTGATTTGACTGCATAGAATAATTAACGTTAGTAGAGGTGGGTTGAGTTTGTTTAATAGCGAGGTTAAGTATTTTTTGGAACGTATGGTTGTCTTTTTGGGCGATGCCTGAGGTAAATGTTCATAAAAAGTATATTGGTAAGCAAACTATAGCTACTATAGTAAAAAGTGAAGGATTAAAAAAATGTCAATATATATCTTCTTTTTTTCAAAAAGATGCTTAATTATTTGTGCAGCACAAAATATTATATATTATAATTACTTAACACATTTAATTAGGTGGTGAGTTGTTATGAGGTTTGTAAACAAGTTTTGGACTTTGTTATTTATTTTTTTGATGGTATCTAGCGTGGTTTTTTCAGTTAATGTTGTTGTTAATGTGTTTGCGTGCCTAAGCCGTCTGTTCCACAATTTACTGTAAAGTTTATTGATGACTCTTATACTGTGTTGCCCACTAAAACATTTGATCCCTATACAGGAGCAACTTCAACTCAACCGGGTTACACAGTCACGGAAGTGAGGATAGAGGTTACGATTAATAATTTGCCTGCTGGGTCATATAAGACTTCTGAGGGGTATGAGTGCAACTTGTATTATAGAGTTGGAATTAAGGGTCGTTTTGCAGAAGACTGGGGCAATTTTGCAATTATGTATTATGGTGTTGCTGATGATTATAGTGCTCCGTTTGTTGAGTCATCAAATGGCAAGCACACTATTGTATCTTATTCATATAGTGGCTCTTCTGCGTTTCCTCCGGGTGCTCAATTGGACTTTAGAGTCCAAGCATTATATGCATATGAGGATCCTTCAACAATAAGTCATATGGCATTTATTCATGAGGCGCTTTTAGTTGAAGCAATATCTGGTGATTGGAGTGATATTAAAACAATCACTATTAATTATAAAACTTTACCGTCTTCGTCTTCTTTGCAAACAGCAACTGCTTCTATTATGCCAACATCAGACCCTAACAATACACCATCACCACAACAAAGTCCTTGGCAGTCATATCTAATAGGCATCCTTGCTGCAATATGTATAATCACAATTCCACTAGCAATAATTCCACACATAAACAAACAAAGAAAAAACAACACCAACCAAACCCAACACACAACAACCACATAAAACATACATTAACTAACTATCAGCATTTTTCATCTGTTTTCGTTCTTTCTTTTATAGCCTTTTGTCTTTATGTTTTTAATTGGTGGAGTTTTTGTTTGTGGAACGTGTGTGTTTGGGTTTAGACCTTTTTAGGAATAGGCGATTAATTGCGGGAGGGTATTTTATCTGTAAATCTGGCGCCGGGAGGGGGATTTGAACCCCCGTGGCCCCGAAAGACCACAAGCTTACGGGTACATCTTTTTCGTAGATGTATCTCCAGGCTTGCTCCCTGCCTGGCTAGGAGACCCCGGCATGTGTATTTATTTTTGTGGCTTTACCTTCTCTGTTTTCTGCAGCATTTAAACGTTTACAGTGAATTGTGCTTTGTTGGTGTTTTGTTTCTTATCTTTGTTTGGTTGCTGATTTGTTGTTGACTTTTTTTGTTGTTGTAGTTTGTTTCAAATGGTTCATGTTTTTCGTTGTGTAGTTTGTTATTTGGGTGTTATGGTGAAATTGTAGTGTTTATGGTTTTTTGGTTGTTTAATATTGCTTCTATTCGATCTGGGTAAAATCCGTTGATTATGTGGCAGTTGATTTTGGCTGTTTTTAGTATTTTTGGTATGTAAGTATCGATGCATGTTTTGTTTTTTGTTTCTAAGAGGTTGTTTGTTGTTAAGTGTTCAATTAGTTTGGATTGTGTGTTTTTTTTTGGGTTGTTGGTAAATATGCCGTCAACATCTTTTATTAGTACTAGTTTGTTTGCTTGCAGTTTTTTTGCGATGTAGGCTGCTATGGTGTCTGAGGTTATTTCCCATGTTTCTGGTAGTTTTTTATTCGAGTTCATGAATTTTGATGGTAAAAATATAACTATTTTTTCTTTGGTGTTTTTTGCTTCTTTTATGTTGTCTGTGGTTTGGCTGTTAGGGATTAGGTTTGCAAGGAGTAATCCGTATTGGTTCATTCCTAAAATTGCCATGTGATGTGTTGTGGTGTTTGTTAGAGAAAAATGTTTGTCTGTCTCTCTAACACAGTCCGCAAATTTACCTCCTCCTGGAATTACTATTATTTGGTGTTTACTTGCAAGTTGGTCTAGTTTTTGACATAAAATTTTTAGTGCTTCTGGTTTTTGGGTTAGGCTGCCCCCAATTTTTATAACGTTAAGTGTCATGTTTGTTTGCCTCAATTTGTTTTGCTGTCATTAATGCAACGCTCACTGCTGGAACAGCTAATGATACTTTGTTTGGCAACATATCTTCCAAGTCCATTATTATATCTGCTTTAATTTGTTCGGCTGCTTTTTTGGCGAGAAAATTTTTTCCTAAACCTGCAATTACAATGGGCACCTTTGTGGTGGTTGTTCTTTTTACGTGTTTGTAGACTTGGTTTAATCCTGTTGTGATTTGTTGAATTTGTTTTTTGTAGATGTATCTTGCAATGTTGATAAGTTCTTTCTCAGTTAGCATAGTAGTGTCTGCGCATATGAGTCGGGCAAGGCGTGTTAGTGCTTCTTTTCGTGTTGTTCCTTTGCCATCAGCGGTTTCGCTGGTGTATTGTTCTTCTTTTATGTTATTTAAAATAAGATGTATATCACCGCTTAGGGCAAATAGTTCTGAAGAAACTGTAGTGCTTACTCCTTTTACTGGAACAGTTTGAACTATGGCGGCTAAGTTTGTGCGTAGACTGCCTGTGTAGACAAGTTCGCCGCATTTTAGTTTATCAAGGTCTGTTTTGCCTTGTGTCGCTATTTTTCCGTTAATCACTGGTATGATACTGGAGCTGGTACTTCCTGTATCTATGATGACACAGTTTTCAAAATATTGTGACATAAGCCATCCAGTAGCTGCCCAATTTGCTGCGGCAACTCTTAATGGTGCTGTTATTGCTTCTGTAGGTGATTCTAGTTTTGCGTCTGTGTTTAAAACATAAATTGGCTTGTTAGGAAAGGCTTCTTTAACACAATTTAAAATATGTTCTACTCCCTCACGTTTAGTCTGATAAACATCCGCGAGTTCTGCAGTCATAGTTACCCCAACAGCGTCAAAATTATCTGTTATGGCGTTTTTGAGTTTTTGTAACATTTGACCTATTTGCGGATTTTTCCAAACTGGAAAATACTCTATTACAACTTTTACATTTTTTACAACACTTTTTTGGATCTGAACATGTGCAATTTTAGTGTTAGCCCCCCCTATATCTAAACCTAACACATCAACCAAGACTGTATCATCCTCTACACTGCTACGTCATTATGTTCAAAAGGTGCTTTTTAGCTTCTTCTAACAAAAATTGCGCTTTTTCTAAAGAATTACTATTTCCCGCACAAATTAACATACAACTGTCTCTAACATCTGGAACAGGAAATGGTGGCGATATCATCTCTGGAATTCTATACAATAAATCTAAAAGATCAACGTCAATATTTGGTGTTTCAACTTTAGAAAAACATGTGTAACCCAAAAAATCTGCCTCAGTTGGCAAAATATTTTTTAAAGATGCGTTAACAATCGCCTCAGCAAAATTAAAGTTTGTAACATAACTAAGCCCAATAAAAGAAGTAGTTAATCTGGGATTAACATCAACCACAACAGGACCATCATCAGTTAAAATTAAATCAACCCCAACATAACCCCTTAACCCTGAAAAACATCTAACAACTGCCTCCGCTGTTTCAAAAGCTTCTTGTTTTTTTTCATGATTAAATGGCATTGCACCCCCAATATAACATGAAACTCCATCTGGAGTAGAAAGATTAACCACTTGCTTGTTAAGACTAACTAGAAAAACTTGTGTGCCTGTACAGAGCAAACTAACACTTACCACCTCACCTCTCAAAAACTCTTGCACAACAAACGACTCTCCTGAAAACTCTTTAACCTTTTCAACAGCCAACTCAATTTGCGAGACTTCATTTACAACACTTAACCCACAGCAACTTACACCATCAACAGGCTTTACAACAACCGGAAAACCAAACTCGCCAACAATCAACTCTCTAACTCCTTGCACACCATCAACTTGGCGAGTTCTAGGAGTTCTTATCCTTCTATTTTCTAATACACTGTAAAGATTAACTTTATTCGAAACCGCATCTATAGCACTTGAATAACAATTAAGCGTAGGTATACCTGTTTGCTCTACAAGTTTAACCAACGCATGCAAAACTCCACCCATTTCAGGAGCAATAACAAACACTGCATCCACACTTGCACACGCTTTAAGAATAGCTTGTTGAGCATCCATAAAACTATACACAGGAATAACACAATCAGCCTCAACCGGCGGATTAAACCGCGCCAACTCTTCACCAAAAATAACTGTTACCTCATGACCTGCCACCTTTAAACCCGCAACGCATAAACGTAACATACCTAAACCTTCAACTAAAATATCTGGCGAAACTGCTCCATCAGCAAAATCCCCGCCACACGCATGCTCATAAACCAAAATCTTCAAACAAACTCACAAACAACACCTAACAAATAAATAAAAAATTAAACCTTTCCCTAACTAACCAAAACCTACGCAAACAAACAAAACTACAAAACACACTTGTCTAATACACGAGTTACGCACTTTACCGTACAAGGCTATTTCTAAAGTCTGTCTGGTAGTGGGTTTTAAGATTTCTCAATTTTGTTGGTATGGTGTCGGAAAATCAAGTTGTTTTTTTCGATGTTTTCGTACTAAAGTAATGAAAGAAAGTTTGGTGTGGTTACGGCCGGCTTGGTCAATATTGGTCTGATAGCGGTTAA
>JAITMO010000078.1 GCA_031277345.1 Candidatus Bathycorpusculum soli | reverse complement strand
CATCGCGTTCAAAAGGATCTTTAGACTCCAAAAAGTTGATTTGTACTACACGATTATCATATTTAGCTTCAAAGGCTGACCAAGGGTTAATGTAGATGACGCGGTCCCATTGTTCCTTTGGGATGTGGGTTAGGACAAGGTTTGTTAGGTCGCTATGCAAGTCTATGACCATAAAACCCTCCTTGTGATCGATGTGTTGTTTTATTTGAGAGAGAAGAAAACGGGTTTTTCCGCAGCCTGGGAAACCCATTACTAAGGTGTGAATTCTGTCAGATTTTTGGACGCCTCGTTTCATTTTTTTGCCTATGGCGGGGTCGATTTCTGCGTCTATGCCTAATACGTGAAGTCTTTGTTTGTCTGCTTTTTGGGTTGGAGTTTGGTTGCTCATGTTCTAAACCTTTTGCTTTGAAAAAGTATGTTTGCTGTTTTAAAAAACCCAAGATAACAAGTTTGAAGTGACACATGTGAATGAGCAATGTAAAAACCCCTAAACCCAAAATGTCAAAACAAAGATGTGGTTGTGTACCTACAAGTTGGGCAAGAGAAAATACCGATATGTCCTCAATGTTGGATTGGTCTAGCGGAGTCTAATGTTGAATGGGATGAATCGGGATTAAAAACTGAAAACAACTCTTAACCATCCAACACCATAACCCAACTTTTTATTGGTGCATGTAAATTTTCAAAATTTGGGATTTATAGAAAATTATTGATTTTTCTCAGATTTTAACTCATTTACTGTTTTTGTACTGATATAACTTGTAGCGTAACTCTGCTCAATATTGGTATTGCCTGATTTGCTAAAGCGTAGTTTTTTGTCTTTAGCTTTTGCCCAACCATGATAATACGTCCAAGAAGGCTTAAGTTCATTCTTTTTGGCAAAGATTCGCATTTCCTTCATAAGAGTAGACAATTTACTCAAATTACAAGAACAAACCCCCTCTAAATAATCCACTTGACCATTACGCCATTTCTCATAATTCTCCTTTGACAAAACTCCAACCCTCTGCAAAACCTCCACAGGCACAACCACCCCCCCTGTCGAAGTCATCAACTCATGCATAACCTGATTTACTTTATGTTTTAACTCTTTATCGTTCATACAAACCCGCTAAACGTTAATTTTATAACAGAATAAAAGAGAGAGCTATAATTAATTCTCATCTCTTGGTGTTTCTCTTTTTACCTTTCTTTTTGAACGCAACTTGTCCATTTGGTAAATGCTCATTTCAGTTAACATCAAATTTTTACGTTCAAAACATGTTATCTATACATCAAATCAAAAGTATTCAGAATTGCAAACAAGAACCTATCCAGCGCGTCTTATTTTTCTTAAATTTTACAGCATACGGTTAAATGTGTTGATGCAAAAAAATGTATAAGTACCTAAAGGAGCAGGTCACATGGACGACAAAAACATCCAATTATTTGAAAATAAACGTATTCGTACAGTGTGGGACGAAGAAAAACAAGAATGGTACTTTTCGGTATTGGATGTAATTGGCGTTTTAACCAACCAAGCGGACTATAAAAAAGTTCGCAATTATTGGAAATGGCTAAAAAACAAACTAATTAGTGAGGGGAGTGAGTTGGTTAGTAATACTAACCAACTGAAAATAGTTGCAGCAGACGGTAAAAAATATAATACTGACGTAATGGACGCTGAACAGCTTTTGCGTTTAATTCAGTCTATTCCATCGCCAAGGGTTGAGCCATTTAAGGTGTGGTTGGCGAGGGTTGGAAAAGAGCGGATTGATGAAACACTTGATCCAGAGATTGCTATTGATCGCGCCCTTGTGACATATTTGAGAAAAGGCTACTCACGAGAATGGATTAATCAAAGACTTCAAGCTATTCAAGTGCGTAAGGAATTAACTGACGAGTGGGAAAACCGTGGCATAAAACAAGGGGCGGAGTACGCCATTTTGACAGATGAAATTTCAAAATCTTGGAGTGGCATGACGACTCGGCAGTATAAGAGTTTTAAAGGCTTAAAAAAAGAAAATCTCCGCGATAATATGACTACGTTAGAGCTTGTTTTAAATATGCTTGGCGAGGCGACTACAACGGCTATATCGAAAAAGGAAAAGCCCGATACTTTTGAGAAAAATAGAGCAGCTGCTAAGCGTGGTGGTAGTGCTGCAGGGGTTGCGCGAAAGGCTGTTGAAGCGCAAACAGGTGAACCTGTTATAACTTCCAAGAAGGCTGTTGATTTTGCGCGACTCCTTACGGACGTAATCGAAGATAATAAAGATACGGAATAACGGCCTTCATACTGGAGGGCCTAAATTTTTTGGAATGTTTAGTCACGAAATTTGTCTATTCTGTTAAGTAACGGTTTTTACGTAAAAAAAGGGAAAAATAGCGAAAAAGAGCAAGATAGTTATGGCGATATCGCCATGGTCTTGTGGGTTCAAGTCCCACCCCCGCCACCACTTATAAATAAACATGGAGTGGGTTCTGTAAATGGCGATAACCGCTAAAATTGACAAATTGCACAATCACTATAGGCCGGTTCGTTTTCTGAATAATTTGTGTCCGTCAAAGTCGCATACTGTTGTTATTGAGCAGAATAATAGTAGTATGTGTCATCATTTGGGGCGGTTTACGCGCAGAACAAAAGTGGTTTCTAAATGCGACACAATGGTTGACACTTCTCTAAAACTATGGAAAAACCTAACAACACCTGACATTTTTACTCAAATTCAAACAATAGCTCTAATCTCCCTATAGGTGAAAACTCTCAATTAGTGTTTAGTCACACTTCAAACGTTACAAACAACGCTTAATGATTAAAAGATAAGCCATTACAAATAACCTTACATAAAAAAAACCAACAAATCCTAATCAATAAACAACAAAAAACCAAGCAAAACCACAACATTTGTTACAATATCATCATAAAAACAATCGTCTCCAAACGAAAACTTTCTTCTAATCTGCCAACTTGTTTAAAACATTGTTTGCTACTTTAGCCTAAAACACTAAAGTAACATCTATAAGCAAATAATCTCAATATTATATTCATGGAAAAAACACGACAAAACCCTGTTACTAATTCTACTTTGGTACACGAGACTCATTGGGAGATGGCTACAAAAACACGTATGGGTAACTATTTGCACAACATAGAAAAAAAATTCATAGAACAAACCGTCAATTTCTCTAAAACTACTCTCGTTCTTGATGTAGGTGCAGAATCTGGTCGAATATCCATTTTAGCGTTAAACACTAAAACTAACGTGGTAAGTATAGACATTGATCGAACATCTCTTAGACGCTTAAAACAACGAACAAAACAAGCCTTTATTATAGTAGCTGACGCAAAGAAACTGCCCTTTGTCGATGAAATTTTTGATGCTGCATTTATGATTGAAGTGCTGGATTACATTTCTGAACTTGATGTTGCTTTGAGTGAATGTAGTAGAGTTTTAAAACTTAATTCAAGTTGTGTGCTGTCTTTTGGTAATAAGTCGAGTTTTAAAGCAAAATTAAAGAGTCTAAGAGGAGGAAAGTCGTATTTACATTCATACAAGGGGGTTATGCAGACTTTGGCTAATCTGACTTTTTGTGTATGTGCACAATTAGGTTATAATTGGTTGCCTTTTGGTCGTATTTCTCAGAATGGTTTAGTACCAGTTTTTGCATGGTTGGAACGGATGTTTTGTTTGAGAAGATTACGTAGATATAGTCCATGGGTTATGTTTCATGTGGTTAAACAATCAAATTAGGCAATTGTGTTGATTGTTTCTGCAAAGGGCAATAAATAAACCGTCATTATGTGAAATATTGAAAATAACCGTTAGACGGTCACGCAATGGGCGATGTTTAACTATAAAAAATGTAGCTGTTCTATCAGAAAGCAACGTTTATTTTCTATGAAAAAACCTTGGTCATGACGTTTTTTCATTGCACTTCAATGGAAGCTTGCTTTATGAGCTTTGTTTTAGGATGCGTCTTATGACGAAAAAGTATTTAAAAATATTGTAGAGATTATAGGTGCAGTTAATCTTTTATACACATGATAGTTATGAGATGCTCAAGAGCGGAAACCAATATTGTGTAAAAACATGATTTAATCACAATAGACAACGCTACAAACGTAAAAACCGCAAATACCAATTCACACAAACAAAAGACAAAATACAACAAGCTATCCATCATTCTACCTCTATGTAATTGCACTTATACACGAATGCTATTAGTCAAATGCTCAAAGTTGAACTCTTGCCATTCTATATTGGGTGAAGAAATTTTCCCTTAGACCATATGAAAAAAGTAACACAACTACACTACGCGATTAGCCATCGCTATACAATAGACGCAAACCTTCATTTCCGGCTCCATTTATAATTAAAACGTATTTATGCCTGTT
>JAITMO010000018.1 GCA_031277345.1 Candidatus Bathycorpusculum soli | reverse complement strand
TTTTGCCTTTAGACGACTTGCTGCTTTCCTGATATGCTATGTTCCCGTGTTTGCTTTCGCATTTCGGTTAATCAGGTTGTTTCCCACGTTATCTTATGGGACAGCCCCATTTGCTGCTTCATATCAAATCCTTTTTCTGGGCGCACCTAAGTAAACTTGATTGCCCGAATTACCGTATCTTTGCATGTTTGCGTTATGTGTAAAGCAGTATGGCAACCCATAATGAGTAGTATCTGGATACCGTGGAATTACTCCATTTCCATTATAGTTCATTGCTGTTTGGCAGTGCCATATAAAGGTAACAATATTATCTGTGGAGGTGGAACCGTAAATTTGATAGTCTAAGTAAGAAGTGTTGCCTGGCCAAGGAATAAGCCCATAACGAGTATAGCCATTTACATTTAATACTACTCGGTGTCCTTTTGAGAAAACTACTGCTTTATCGTAGTTGTTTTTTATTGTATTAAGAGTGTTTGTGTAGTCGGTGTTTTTGCATGTGGATTCGTATTTGTAATAGTTTTGGTTGGGGGATGCGCCGTAGAGTTTGTCTAGTTCATTGGTTATGTATTGGGCGGTTTGTAGGGATAGTGTTGATTCGTATGCGGTGTCGAAATAGTCGGTGTATGAGACGTTGGGTAGAAAGTTGGCTGCACCAACACTTGCTGCAGAAGCATAATTTCCAAATGTTAAAGGAGCTGTTGAAAATGCCAGTAAACAAATTAAAAATACACTTGCGATACTTATTATTTTTTCATACTCCCATTTACACCACATATAAATACGTAAACATCATGTCATTTAAGTATTACTGCTGTCAAACTGCTTGCAAACGTAGACAACACTTACTAAGTAAAACAAAACAAACAATGCTCAACCTTATTCCACTTAGACAATGTGACAATGCTAACTATAATTTTTCTTTCTTCAGGGTTTGTTTTATCGGCTTCGGGTAAATGAGTGTGTGCGATTTTTTGAGGAACAAACTAGTTCTTTTAGGTGCTGACGTTCTTTGTGTTGTTGTCGTATGTTCGTTAGTGTTTGGGCTTGGTGTGGGGGCATGGTTTCTATGGCTTTTCGGAAGCTGTGGTCGGGGATAATATTTAGGCGGCGATCAATTTGCTCATACAGTAATTTATCGCGAATTTTGTCGGGTGGATTGCTGAGTTTTTCTAATAATCGCGATATTTCTTTTTTGTCGGGACGGATTTCGGCAAGCAGTTTAGTTGTGTGATACTTTAATTCGATAACGTCTTGGGCGTTCATAATTTCAAGAAGGGCAGCATTTTTTGTGTTTAGGTCGGATTCTTTGGCGCGGATTTGCTCATTAATGCGCTTAATTTCTTCTAAAGCTTCGCGCGGCTCAATGTAGAAGCGATTTTTAAAGAAAAGCTCCGCCTTTTTAAGCTCATACTCAGCGTGTTTAATGGCTTCGTCTGTCTTTTGTTTTTTAGACCACTGCGACAACTTTAGATTTCGGCGTGTTTCCTGCAATTCCGCCAACCTACCATACAACGCCTCAATATTTCGGACATATTCGTCTATTTGCTCGGTACGATAGGTCAGGCGCGGCAGTTCCTCTCTGATTTCGTTACGCTGCAATTTAAGCTCATTTAGACTCTTTTCAAAGGAAAAATAACCTTCCTTTAGCTCGTTAAGATATTCCGCCGTATTCAAGGCAGAATCAACCATCGCTTTTGGCATGGTTTCAACGGTTTCCCTATTTTGCGCGGTTTTTTTAGCTTCACGTTCGGCATTGCGTTTTTGGATTTCACGATTAATATCGCCTTTTTCGGTCTTGATACTCTTACGTTCCAATGCCGAAGCCTCATAACCTAAATGAATCATAGGCTCGCGATCAATACCCTGAGCCTTATACGAACGGTGGTCAATACGCACATCAAGCCCCTTACGCTCAAACATACGATTATTAATCTCAGCCCAACTCTTACGCCACTCAACAAACACATTTTTCCTGTTCCAATCAGTATTTTTCAGCCCAAAACCATCAGGCGCAACGGCACATGTAATCAACATAATATGAGAATGCTGATTACCATCCCCCTTATCATGCACCGAAAAATCAGCAATCATACCCTTATCAACAAAATTAACCTGAATAAATTCACGCAAAAGCTCAATCTGCTCCTTTAAATCAAACTCCCTTTGCAACGCAACAACAATCTCTCTTGCCAACTGCGCATCACGCCGCCTCTCAACCGCTTCAACCGCATTCCACAAGGTCTCACGGTCTTTAAACTCAGACGGCGCACATTTAGGCAGTATTATTTCACTATGCACAACACCGCCCTTTCTTGTGTAGTCATGAACAATATCGCCATTTTTATCACGCAAATCATCGCCCGAAAGGTACGCCGCAGAACCTACCGAACGAGAACACAACTTTTCACCTGAACGATATGCCGCCGCCCCAACAGAAGAACGCCCCGAACTCCTACCAATAATGCCGCAGTCAAAATAATAAATCACCAAGCGGCACTACACCCCTATGTAGATTTCGATTTTTACGTTACGATAGAGGTTAAAACGACGTACCGCGCCCGGTGTTGTCGGTTTGTATCTCTTTATGGTCGATAGTGACAACTACAGAGCAGGCTATGACTTAGTTATGGCAGAATACGCATGGAACCATAGCCGACCAATAAACACAGCTCTATGCAGAGGTGCAGCTACAATGCACAACAAAGAATGGGGAGTAATGTTAACATACACATACGACCACCCACCATACCTTACATCAGGACCAGAGTTATATCAAGATATGGTAACCGCATATGAAAACGGAGCCAAATACATCTTAATCTTTGACTACGCCAAAGACCCCGAAACAGGAATAGCCATGGAATACTACAAAAAGAACACTTAGATGCTATAAAACAATTCTGGAAATACGCCAAAAATAACGCCCGACCCAACAATCCAGTCAATGAACGCGTAGCATATGTACTCCCACCAAACTTTGGTTATGGCTTTCGTGACCCAAACGATACAACATGGGGCCTATGGAAAAACACAACTCTCACAAACCAGATCTGGAACGACCTAAACATCTACACACAACAATACAAACAAAAACTCGACATCATATACGCAGATGCCCCCAATTTTAACAACTGGACATACAGCAAACTCATCTACTGGAACGGCACAACACAAACAAAAACCTAACAGGCGAAATCTATTTTCCAGCTCTTAAACAAACTCTCAACTAAAAGAATAGATAACAGAAACTTTATTATGGTAACAATGGCATTTTAAAAACAATCTGAGGAGAAACAAATGAACAACACGGCGACTGACCAATCAGGAGCTTATGGTTTAAGAACAAACTGGCCACCTTACACTTACAGAGATTATCCTGATATTAAACCTGAAACATACAAAGCTTTTCTCGACTTTTTAGACACCGAAAACACATCAAACCGACTAATGGAACTACAACCGTGGGTATCCATATGCGACTCCAGATGCTCTTTCTGCTACTTCCCAACCACCGCCACCAGCAAAGCACGCATAGAACCATACATAGCAACACTCAAAAAAGAACTAGACATGTACGCCAAAACCAAATACCTACAAACCAGTACTTTCGACGAAATAGTTCTTGGCGGAGGAACACCCAGTGTCCTAACAGCTGATCAAATGATCGAACTAATCGAATACTGTAAAGCACGATTCAATATAACAAACGAATACTTCATAAAAGTCACAGGATCCTCAAAAAGCTTTGATCAACACAAAATAATAAAACTCGCCGAATATGGCACATTCCAAATGGACATGGGAGCACAAACCTTTGACAACAAACTAAGAAAAGCATTCTGCCTACCTGACCCCGCAGAACAAGTCGAAGACGCCATAAAACTCGCACGCAAACTAGGCATGTGCGTCTGCGCAGACATACTCTACAACCTACCAGGCCAAACTATGGAATCTTGGATAAACACACTCAAAAAGTGCATAGACCTTGACATTGAAGTCGACGTCTACGCTTTAGAAGTTGTTCCAGGCACCATACTAGACAAACAAATAAAAGAAGGAAAAATGCCACCACCTGGAGACGTAGAACATGAAACCCAAATGTACCTAACAGCATACCAAACGCTAACCGACGCAGGCTACAAAGCCGTTGGACACGACCGATTCTCCCGCGAACATTGGCACTTCAAAGAGTCCTGCCTCAACGGTTGGCCTTTTGCAGCACAACTAACCACAGGCGCAGGATGCTTTATGGGCTACTTTGAAACATTTTCCTACTCCAACATAGAAGACATCAACCAATACATGGACGCAGTAAACGCTGGCAGACTACCAATAAACAAAATCAGCGAATCCACCCCAGAAGAAATGATGCGCAAAGTAATGACACGCCTCTACCTCCGACTACCAGTAGACAAAATCGAGTTCAAAGAAAAATTCAACAAAACCCCCGAAGAAGTCTTTGGCCCACAACTAAACCGACTTGTCAAAAAAGGCTTACTAACAATTGATGACAAAGAAATCAAAATCACCAAACTCGGCGACATATGGAAAGGCAACATTGCATGGGAATTCGCAGACAACCCACGCGCCAAAAACATGTTCAAATAAACAAATCATTTTTTATTAGACTTACAACACAACTAAAATACGTATATGGCGTTATTTTGTTGTGTTACTGATTTGGTTAGTTAATGTTTGAGTACTATGTTGACGTTTGGCAAACCCTAACACTACAGCAACAACCACACCACCCAACAGAGCACCAACACCAAACATAAACAACGGATCAAACACCAAATCTGATAGTTGATTTTGTTCAGATTGATGCGGTTGATTATTATCTGATGTCGTTGGTTGGTTTGTTGTCTGTGAAGGTTGTGATGTTGAAAACCCGCCAGGCATAGTAAATGTTTGAACATTACTCCAACCACTAGAAGCATCACTCACAAAATACACAGGAAGAGTTGGATGATCGGGTATTTCTTCATAATGCCCAATTTCTGCTTCGACTCTAAAATCCACCATAGACCCCGGTAGCATAGTTTACAGAATTTGACAACACAGTGTATTGTGAATCTGATTGGTAGACTTCACCCCAAACTTGCCAGTCATCACTAAAATAGCCCTTAATTTGAACAACATATCTCAACTGTTGTACCACACCGTTCTTATCAGTGGAAGACGTGAGAAACTGATTTTTTATTGTAACCACTATAGTGTGATTCTTTATATACCGGCTTGGCTGGTTGATTGTGTTTTTTTCTCCAGTATATGGATCAGTAGTGGTTGTAGATAAAGGAGGAGTTGTATACGAGTAATCAACAAATTTTACTGTGAATTGTGGAACAGGCGGCTTAGATGCTGCGTATACTTCAGCGGGTTTAACAGATAAAGCAAACAAGTTTACCGTACCAAACAGATAAAAAATAATGCCACAAATCTGTTAATAGAACTCATAACTAAAAAATCGTAACAGCTCAATAAAAATGTATGTATTTAGCTCTCAATGATTTCGCGTCTTTAGCTGGCTCACGTTTCGTTAGACTTTAAATTTTCATGCAATTTTTGTTCAACAAAAATCATTACATACACATGTTTATACAT
>JAITMO010000181.1 GCA_031277345.1 Candidatus Bathycorpusculum soli | reverse complement strand
CACGACGTACGCATGAAAGTTTTTTGCAGATGTTTAGTTAGTTGTGTTTAGAGTGTTATTTTGGTTTTTAGAGTGTTAAGAGTTGTTTAAGGTATTTTACTGGGTTGCAACAGATTATGTAGCGTTTTTTGTTCATACTTACGTCTTTTCACCCTACGTCAAGTAGTCAGAGCAGGTTTAACGCTAGTTTCCGCACAATATTTAGATTAAAAGCCACTTGCTTGTTAAACGTATGAACATTACCTTCTTTAAAAGTTACATCTAAATACCAACACATACTCCCAACCATCCAATGACCCCGAACTGCACAAGCAACTCCAGCTACGCCCAAAGGCAAACTACTAATAAAGTAGCGTGTCTACACAGAGATTTGACCATTTCTAGTCACAGCATTCCGGACCATAGCCACTAATTTAAGCCCAACCCAATCTTTTCTCCCAGACAAACTCACAACACCACCAGAATGCCAATACCCAACCGCTTCTCAACCCCACCACAAGCCCCCTCCAACGTCTAATAAAACTCACACCCAACCCAAAAACCTTGGATCATCAAAACACAAACCAGTTTCCTTATGCAGTAACTTTTGATTACCCTTAAGAGTTAACACGTAATCCGCACGTTTCTTACGAATTTTCTTGACAATATCTCGCTACGTTCCCATAGCATCCATTGTAACTATGTGTTTTGCTATGTTCAAACTAGCTATTAACTCGGGTATGGCGGTAATTTCATTTGATTTATCTGTCACTGGCTCCTGACCCAGACAAAAACCGTTTTCATCTACCACACAAACTAGGTGATTTGCCTTTTGCTTGTCACTACCGTTACCACATTGAGTTTTACCATCTATAGATAGGATTTTACGTATTTTGTTGCCTTCGTCACTGTTTAAGAGTTGGTTGAATTGTTTTTGAAAAGTTTGCAAATACTCAGACGATAGCATGGCAAATGTGCGGTATATGGTGTCATGGGATGGTACACCGTTTTTTAGGGTAAAAATGGTTTCTAGTTGTGTTTTGTGTTCTTGTGCAAAGTTGGCTATGTCTGTGCAGTCATCTGCGTTGACTGTCATGGCAAAGAAGGCTATGCCGATTATTTCGTTTAGAGGGTATTTGGTTTTACTTTGTTGTCGTGTGTCATAATTGTTTATTATTTGTAGATATTCTATTATTTTTTGCATTTTATCCAACTTTTAAAATGATGCACAAAAATTATTGTTATAAACTAGCTATAAATGTATCGCAAACTAGTTTATCGAAGATATACTTTTTAAAAAACTGGAGTACATCTACAGACTAAAATTCATGCGTACGACGTGACCGTTTTCGATACCAGCTGATACGCACTTCAATATTAACAATAACAACCCAACAACACAATCTTCAAACCACAAACAACCACCCAAAAACACACTACAACAACACTCAAACCCAAATAAATGGTAAATAGTGTGGGAACACAAACCCCTACTTTATCCAACAAATCCATTATCAACAGTAACAAAACCAAGAACAAAAAAATAGAACTTGCACAATCATCTTGCCACTAACACAACAGCCATTCTGATATATCTTGTATAAAAAATATTAAAAAGTTACACACGTTTTTACAGGTCACTTACCAATCACACGAACATTTTCCACTACAATCCACGGCGCAATCAAACTACCGACTTGTCGCTCATTGTTACCAACAATTTTAACGTTTTTTAGTAAATCAAAAATATTACCGGCGAGCATAACATCTCGAGCAGCAAAAACAAGGTCACCATTTTTAATTTTCCACACAGGTGATGCTACAACAGAGAATTCGCCACTCACAGGATTACTACTATGTGCCCCCTGTAGATAATAAATAAGTAAACCATCATCAATCTGCCGTATCAGATCATCAGCTGAAGAAGCATCTGGCATTATGTGAAAATTCGTTGTACCAATACATGGTGTGGATAAGTACCCCGCGCGTGAAGCATTGCCTGTACTTACTTTGCCTTCTTTTTTTGCAGTATAATTATCATAGATAAAATTTTTAAGGACACCTTTATCAATTATTAGTGTTTTTTGTCTAGATACCCCTTCACCGTCAAATAACTGAGTATTTATTCCATAAGGGTATAAACCATCATCATAAATGGTGAGATTTTCTGAGACAACTTTTTCGCCAATCCGTCCCTTAAATGGAGATTGACCACGCTGCACACTATCAGCCATTATCGCATTAAATAACGTATGGCCTAGCAGATCTTGTAGAGCAAACTGTGTTAGAAGTAAAGTAGTAGTTTTAGTTTCAACTAACTTTGTTTTTAGTGATGAAACAGAAAGTTTTGCAGCTTCTTGTCCAACCCACACAGGATCAATCGAACAGTTCCGCGCGGCGTCAAACTCAAAACATACGGGAGTTACTCTATTGCCATCTTTTGCTAAAGTTGCCAAGCTACATTCGATAACAGTACCTCTATCAAACCCACAAACGCCGCTAGAGTTAACAACAGCAACAGAACCATAGCCACTTCCAACACCACCCTCAGCCACAATAACGTTTTTATCAATTTGGACAGCAGAATCAATCATTGTCTGAGACATATACATCAATTCATCAGAACCAATTTCCAAAATTTTACTGTCAAATGTACCCTCTAAAACAGAAACATAAGAAGTCTTGTGTGCAAATCCTTGCCAATTTACATCAGACTTACTAGCTTTAGCTGCACTTAATGCCCTAACCACTATATCTTCTATAGCAACTGGATCGTTAACAATGTTCGTGTAAGCAAAACCTACAGCTTTGTTAACAACCACCCGAACACCAATACCACGATCAATAACCTGACTATTTTTAGTTATCTGTCCAAGCTCAATACTAACATCAGAAGCATAGTCTTCACAAACATAAGCCTCTGCTTCAGATACCCCTTTTACAATTGCTACTCGAACAGCTTTTTCTGCTAAAGCTATCATTTCATTTTTTTCAAGCACTACCACCAACAACTACCTCACTTAACCTAATGTGTGGTCCACCATCACCAATAAAAGCAGTTTGGCCTTTACCACATCTACCCGAATCTATAACAAAATCTTTGCCAACCGCATCCACTTTCAATAAAATTTCAAGAGTATTACCACTTATCGAAGCATCCCTCACAGGAGCACCAACTTCGCCATTAACTATTTCATAACCTTCCTGTATACCAACTTGGAAGGTTCCATCAATATTTGCTTGACCACCTCTAAAACTCTTAAAAAAATAACCAGATTTTACACCATCTAAAAGTTCTTTAACCTCATAATCTCGAGGTGCCATATACGTGTTACACATACGTATAATAGGCTCTACACGAAAATCTTCAGCTCTAGCATTACCAGTTGATTGAGTACCAAATTTACATGCAGTTTCACGATTATGCATAAGACCCGTTACAACACCATCTTTTATCAACAAGGTCTTTTCCACTGGAACACCCTCATCATCATACTTAAAAGAGCCAAAAGCTCCAGGAATAGTACCATCATCGTAAAAAGTTACCAAATTAGAGCCAATTTTTTTACCCATTGCATTAAACAAGATACCACCTGATAAAGCTAAATCAGCCTCCGCTAAGTGACCAAAAGCTTCGTGAACAAACACGCCTACCACGCTTGGGCCTAATACAACAGGGGCTTTGCCACCTTTAGGTGTTTTAGCAACCAACTGTGCTACAGCACGTCTCGCAACAGTTTCACCAACATCTTGTGGAAATTGAGTCTCAAAAACTTCATATCCTGAAGTGGCACCAATTTCTTCGCGGCTAAAAGTAAAAATACCACAACTCTTAGCAGAAGCAGTAATTCTTGACCAAACAAACAGTTTATCCTGCTGGATATCAGTGCCTTCACTGTTAACAAAAAAGCTAGAACCAATCAAATCCAAGTAGTCTACGGTACAACTTTTAATTCGTTGATCATACTGCTGAATTGTTTTATTTATTTGAAGAAAATTTTGAATTTTATCTTCCAGTGCTATGTCAGCAGGATTCTTTTTTGGTTTAACTTTAACACAATCAGTTATGACCTTTGCTGATGCGAGCTTAATTGGGTTTTTGAGTTGTTGACTTGCAGTTTTAGCCATTATGCAAGCATTTGAAACTGCTGTAAACAAAATATCATCTTCAAAAGAACCAACAGAAACAAATCCCCAAGCACCATTAACAAGTACACGTAAGGCAACCCCGCTTTCTATGCCCTGTTTAGCAGTCTCTACACGCTCCTCTTCAAGAGTAAACATAGTTTTACAGAGTTTTTGTGCCCTAGCCTCTGCATAACTCGCACCATATTTTTGTGTAGCAACCTCTATTGCTTTTAAGAGAACCTGTTGCAACGTAACCAAACCTTTACAGAGAAATGGTTTAGAAATAGTCTTACAGAGATAAAATGTTTTGTGTCTACAAAAGAATAAAAAGATCTATTCATACTAAATCAGGGTCAGTATAACTTAATTCAAGCAGTATAACTATGATGAAGTAAAATACTATTTATGATTTAGTCTACCAGAAATCAGACATATTCAACTGTTGAACTCGTTTTGTAGTAGACTTTATCTTAACGGTTGATAGGTATGGAGTGTCTAAAATTAGTTTACCATAAACACCATCATATCCTGGAGTAACATTAAACACACCCTCACGAACTTTAACAATAGTCTCCGCTAACGGCAGATCCACCACAGAAGCTAAAGCTTCCTGAGATGCATCAATAAGCACAGAGTATTCATTCCCAAACTTGTTGATCAAAGTATGATACTTGTTCCAAACAGTTTGTGTAGATGGAGTATCAACGCCAAACACGGTAGAAATAATTTCAGATAAAGGTAACAAATGCATAAAAGTTGGGACATTTTCACGTTTGAAATCAAATGGTCTATCAGCTAACTCTTCAACACGCTGCTCAACACCTTTGGTCAGACGTCTTCGACATACGGGACAGATATTTGCAAATTTTGTAGCTTCAGACGGAGAGTATGAAACGTTACAGTTACGGTGGCCTGTCCAGTGATATTTGCCGTATGCAGGGTCAGTCTCTATAGTGAATTTTAACCGTGTAGGGTCGTTTGTTTTTATGGTATCAATTATTTGGTTATAAGTATAGTTTGATAGTTCAAACACGTTGGCTTCTCTACCGATACGCCAAGGCCAAAAACTGTGACAATCACTGTTGGAGAGTAACGTGAAGCGATCTAAAGTACTTAAACGCCAATTCATTGCAGGATCCGAAGAAAGTCCTGTTTCAATGGCGTGAATATGCTTGGTCATGTCTTGGTAGCAGTCGTCTACACTGTTAAATCCACTAAATGCTCCAAATATACTAAACCAAGGGGTCCAAGCATGGGCAGGAAATACCATGTTCCAATCAGAGATGTTCATTACTTCTTCAACCAACTGTGGCGCGGTCATGTTCAAAGTTGGTCGACCATCAGAGGTTAAATCACCAAAAAGGGATAGACGTTCATTAAGTTGCTCAACTACTTCAAAATTTGGTGATAATATAACGTGATGTATCTTTTTTGATGTTCCTTTATAGTCGAAGATTGTACAAACTTCTGCGGTAAGCATGAATCGTGTTTGAGCGTCAGGTTTATCAGCAATCCTGAATAAACCAGTATCAGCATCGGGGGTAAGGAGCTGTTTTGCTTCTTTTAGCCAGTCGGGTTGTGTGAAATCACCTGTACCAACGAGGTTTAGACCTTTGATTTGGGAGTATCGTGAGATTTCAAACAGGTTCATCTGGCTACTTGATGCTCGACTGTAACGACCATGAACGTGTAGATCAGCAATTACGCGCATAGTTAACATCATCCGTGTTGTTTGAATATTTAACAGATTGTTAATGAAGAAATAGAGTTAAAAAATGTTAAGGGATTATTTTGAGGGTTTGTTTTAGTTACTTTGTTTATTTTGAAGTTTTTCTTTTTAGCTCACTAAGTGTCAACATATTTTTGATTAGACGTTCGAGGGTTTCGTAATCAGAGTGTTGTACAGTTATTTCTTTGGTTTTTATGGCGTTACCTGTTTTTGTGTCGTTTACTAATGTTTCAAATTCATCGTCAAAAATGCCTTTGGTTATAATAGGTTTACCATCAAGCAAGCGTAAATCACAGTCGATACAATATTCAAAATTGAAGTCCATTTTTCGGTTTTGGGAATTGCCTTCTCCGAAATATGTCAGATCGTCTAATTTGTTAAATAAAACGTCGTCAAATTCGATAAAGTGGATTTGTGTTTTTTTAATAACATGTTCGTGGCTCAAATCAGCACTTCTCCAAATAAAAGATATGTTGGGGTAATGCATTAGCAACTAAAGGCTGAAAGTGTTAAATGTTTTTGGACTTGCCTATTTGTTGTATTATGTGATTTTGTTTCCGCATTCGGGACAGAATTTGCTATTTACGGGTATTGCTTTGTTACATTTAGAGCATGATACAGTTCCTTCGGATGTGGGTGAAAGTGTTGTTCCGCATGTGGAGCAAAATTTGCTATTTGCAGGCACTTTTTCGCTACATTTGGGGCAGATGACAAGAGTTGTTACAGCAGGAGCTATTTGAGATTGTACTTGTTGGTTCATTATTTGCGGAATAAGGACCATTCCTGCACCCATTGCGCCAGATCCACCGCCTTTACCTAGAGACTCTGCAGCGTTTTTCATTGTTTCCATGCGCAATACTTCGCTTGTAGTAGTTTGTCCAGTTTTGAGCCAGAATAGACGTTCACGATATTCTGGTGTTGTGTCTATACCTTCGAATCTTAGATCTGTTATGTCTATGCCTACGCGTTTGAAGTAATCAATAAGATGATTTTTTACAATGACACTTGTTTCGTCTAGGCGTGTGAAAACTGTTAATAGGTCATAGTGACTAAGCTCATCAATGATTTTTTCGTTCAAGTATCCACGTAAGAAACTGTTGACTTGATCAGTTGTGTACGCGTTTTGTCCGCCTATTACTTCATTTACGAATAGTGTAGCGTCTTCGATTTTAAACCAAAATTGACCATAAGTTTGCAGAGGCGCTAATTCGGTTGTTTGAGCTTTTGTTCCCCATTTGCCAGCAAATACTTTAGTGCTAATAAAGATAACTGAAGCTTTGAAGGGCTTGTTTGCGCCAAAACCTGCGAGCCTTGTCAGTAGTCCAGTAAGCAGGGGTAAATTTAGGGTGGTCAGAGTGTGTCTTCCTGGACCAAAGACATCGTATGCCTTACCATCGCGGAAAAACATTGCCATTTGAAATTCTTGAACTATCAATTGTGAGCCCCAAGTAATTTCTTCTATAGGGCATCGCCAAACTATTGCGTCTGGACCAGTGTTTGTCCATTCTATTATTTGTGGCATTATTGTGTCACTCCCATTATTACTTCTTTACGTTTATCAAATATGATCTCAAGGGCTTCAAGCTTGTCTGCTACGTCTTGAATTTTGTTTTTGAGATTGCTATAATCACCTGTTATCAGTTGAGCTTTAAAGGCATCAATAGCAACTGATAAAGCGTTAATGAAGTCAATTAATTGAGTATCAAAGGTTATCATGCTATCGAGATTTGTTTCTTTAATTTTTATTATGTCAAAGAAACCACTATATCCGTAGGGGGCATGATTTATTTTTTCGGTTATGCGATCGAGTTTCGCGGTTAGTCGATCTATGTCGGGTAAAATATCCATGTAGCGACGGTCTGTAACTTTTTGGAATACACTACGAATGTCAGTTTTTACACGAGACAATTTTAGATATAAATGGTTGCGTATCAGTTTATCTGATTCACGCCGTAACTCTTTTTCGTTGTATCCTTTAAAACCGGGCAAGGCCATTACAATGCGTTCAGAAAGGCGCATTTGACTTTTTGCTTGTGCAGATACATCATTTATTTCGCTCATTTTCAAATTCTGACCTGTTTGTTTTGATATATAGGGAAAAAGCTACTTAAAAAGTTTTAAATCAAATCAGAGCCTCATTGAGGGGATATCGCCCTTCAAAACAGTACCAGTTGAACCATCAATAATTAACTGGTACATGTTGTTTTTATATTGATATTTAACAAACCATAAAGGCGCGTGCAAATACACCATTTGTTTAAGCTCCAATTCTGTAGACATATCTACAACACGGTCAACATTTTGTTGAAGTAAAAAACGGTGATGGTTTTCAATCTGTTGCTTAGCCACATCTAAAGCTTCATCTTTACCTATTTCACTATTCAACACTTTAGCTGAGCCTTCAATTTTTCGAAAATCATACGGAATTTTACCAGTTAAAGGCACACGATATTCACGTGTAGGAAAAACAGTAGCGTTTCTTGCCAAAATAAGCCAATTGTACTCTTTTTCAATTAACCCATCTTTCGTAATCGGCGGAGAAATTCGCTCAAAAATACCCGTATACTTAGTTGTAACAACAGCAGACACAATCCAAAAAGGCAAATAAACAAGATTATTTTCGATAATTTTTGATTTTTTAGATAAATCATTAGGCTTCATAAAACCGTTACTCATCCATGCATGAATACAGTTCTCCATCTGAGCTGTGTTATAATTGTTTAGAATCAAAGAGTGGTCAAAGTTAAAAGCTTGACCTGTTTGAATAACTGTTGTAAAACCACAGTATTTGCAAGTAGTCACTATTTCGCCAGATTTAAATTCAACAGGAGCATTGCAATGGGAACATCGGATTTCTTTAGCCACTACAGACATACTGTTATACCTTCAATAATTTTTCACGTTTTAGAATTTCTCTTGCAACTATAACACCTGATGCAGATGCTTGAATTAATCCTCGAGTTACGCCTGCACCATCACCGATAGTAAACATGTTTTGAATTTGGGATTCAAGAGAATTAGATAACTGTAAATGGCTACTGTAAAATTTAACTTCCACACCATATAGCAACGTATCTCTTGAGTGAACACCAGGAGCGATCATATCAAGAGCCTGAAGAATTTCACGAATGCCGACTAGATGACGATAGGGCAGAACAAAACTTAGGTCACCAGGAGTTGCGTTTTTGAGTGTAGGTTGAACCACGCTACGGGCTAAACGTTGATGTGTGGTGCGTCTACCAGCTGTCAGATCGCCTAATCGTTGTACCATAACACCTCCGCTAAGTAGGTTTGATAAGCGGGCGATGTATTTGCCGTAAGCAATTGGTTCTTTGAAGGGGTCAGTAAATTGTGTACTAACTAGTATAGCAAAATTGGTGTTGTTAGTTTTGCTTTCTGCTTTGCTACCACCATTTACTGTTAAAACACCATCATATGATTCGGTGGCTACTTCGCCATATGGTGAAACACAAAAAGTGCGAACTTGATCATCAAATTGTTTTGAATAATAGATTAGCTTAGGTTCATACAAAACTGCTGTTAGTTTTTCCATGGCTGAAGCTAAAACTTCAACACGCACACCAATATCAACGGGATTGTTAACGGTTTTTAGTCCACGACTTTGAGCTTCGGTTTGTAACCATTCAGCTCCGCCTCTCCCAGGTGCAATAATAACATATGTAGAATAATATTTTTCACCTGATGTTGTTTCTACGCCTTGAATTATATTGTCCACAATGATTAAACCTTTGACATCAGTTCTTGGTTTGAAAGTAATTTTGTCCTCTAGGGTGTTAAACATGCGTTTTAAGACTTCAAGACATTTATCAGTACCCATGTGACGAACTTCTTGTTTTACAAGTTTTAAGCCTGCAAGGGCAGCTTCTTTTTCTATCTTGCTTACAAGCTCGTTTTCTGTGCCGTAAACAGTTTCACTTGCTCCGAATTTTAGATAAATTTCGTCACAATATTTTACAAGATTAGCTAATTCGTTATTTGAAACATACTGATTTAGCCATCCACCAACTTCTGTTGACAATGTAAGTTTACCATCACTGTATGCACCCGCTCCGCCCCATCCTGCAAGGATAGCACATGGTTCACAATGCACACAATCAAATCCTCTTTTTGAAGGACATTTACGTGCATCAATTTCTTGGCCTCTGTCTAAAACAAGAACATTTAAACTTGTTTTTTCTGTTAATTCTAAAGCTGAAAATATGCCTGCGGGGCCTGCGCCAACAATTATTACATCATATTTCAAAGAGTACCGCTCCGTGAAAACCAAAAAGTAAATACAATCAGTCGCATATATCTGTTAGCAACAGACACACAACAAAGCACGATTAAAACAGCATAAGACAAAACTTTTCAGATAATTTTCTACAATAAACAAAGCCTTACAAAGTAGAGAACAAAAAATTATTAAAAAATAGCTAATAAAACTTGAACGCGTGATTGTATCTGTTACTGATTAAGTAATAATTTTTTCTATATCCATAATTAACGTATAAATTGTTACGTGGATTTTTTGTTATTTTACTTTTGTTATGTTTTTATTTTTTTATACATACATTCGTTTCAGATTGTGATAAATGTAAAACTGATAAAAATAACACGAATTATAAAACATAAACGTTAATTATGGCGCATGGTTTTTTTGTAAATGAAAATAAAGATGGTTTAAAAGTTAGTCTTTTATGGCTTCTATGAAACTCATAACGTTCCATAGTTTCACACGTGTGTACGGAGGCATATTTGGATCCTGTAGAATCTCGTCAAGCAACGATACTGCGTTTGAAGCTCTGACTGCTGGAGTGTATCCCGGACTTTGTAACGCATTCATTGCGTCTTTGGCAGCACGTCGAATGTTTCGTGGTGTAGTACTATCTTCTGAAACTTCGCCAAGCACACCTAAGGCTTGTTGAATTTTAGCTTCATATTCTTCGGCTTTTTTCTTTCGTACCATATACATCCCTCTTTAGATAATGAAAAACGCCACAACTAAGTTATATAAGCTTTTGACATATATTTAACTTTGAGGTTCTTAATTGCAGTTAAAAAAAGATGACACATCAATAAAGCGTATGGCCGATTTGCTACGGCAAGGGGCAACATTAACAGATCTTTCGTGCCCATCATGTTCTTCACCACTGCTCAGATTCAAAGATGGCATACTTTGGTGTGAGCAGGATCAAAAAAGAGTTGTAGTCATAAAAGATGAAGAACAAATACCTGTTCAAACAGCACCTCAAGCAAACACGTCCTGCGATAAACTTGAAACAACACTGTTAGCAAAGATTCGAATAATTGAAAATAAAATTGAGAAGACAGAAAACATAGATGAGCTTCAGAAATTAAGCTCCGCCCTTTCTGAAATGTTAAACAGTTTAGAAAAAATCAGAAAAATAAAAAACATAAATGGAACCGTTAATGCTGGGCAAATATGAAAATTTTCCTTTAAATGTACATTTTTTGAAAAATTTCGGTTCAACACTTAACATTAAGCAGCTTCAACAACATCTTATTAGAACAATAACGGAGTTAAACAGAAAACCGTTCTGCTTTGAGGAAATCACCATTCCCACTATTCCAAACAGTGAAGTTATTTTTGAATTTGGTTTAGCTGATGGAAAATATTTTAATTTTCTCAATATTCAAGAAGCTAAATGTGCATGTGACACAGTAATTAAATATAGACAGGTTTCTGTGCTAGACTTTTTTTGTGTGATTCGTTATTATAGATGCAATGTTCAAAAGAGAATAGCGCTAAAATTTGATTATTATATGCTAAGAGTTAATTTTGCAGCTAAGAGGGCAGAGTTTCGTGTTTTTCACAAGCAGGGTTTACGGTATATTAATCCAGAAGATCTTGTAATGATGATTGTAAATAAAATAAACAAGTTAGCAGTTAAACCTGTTTTAGATGAAAATGTGCAAGAACTCAGCGAGTTCTGAAGTATTTACTAATACACTTACGTACTATAATCAAAAGGTTTTAACAGTGGAAAATAATCATAGACGCTCCAAAAAGGAAATTAACATAATCATAAACGGAGGGCGAAAGAATGTTTCCCATAGAAGTTAAGAACTTAAAGAAAAGTTATGGCAGCCTTAAAGCTGTTGACGGTATTTCTTTCACTATTAAACCGGGTGAAGTTTTTGGCTTACTGGGTCCAAATGGTGCAGGTAAAACTACCACCATAGAGATTATGGAGGGACTACGTGAACGTGACAGTGGTGAAGTTAAAATTCTCGGGTTAGATCCTTGGAAGAATGGTTATGAAGTTCACAAAAAAATTGGCGTAATTCCTCAAGACTTCACCTTCTTTGAAAAAACCACTCCAAAAGAGGCAATCAAATACTATGCAAAACTTTTCAACGTTAAAGCTGATGTTGACACAATCTTAAAAGAAGTCCTACTTGACGAAATGGAGAATCATGTTTTCGAGAGTCTTTCAGGAGGACAAAAACAGAAAACTGGGCTGGCTCTCTCACTTGTAAATTCGCCTGAACTTCTTTTTCTTGATGAACCCACGACAGGCTTAGACCCCAACGCTCGGCGAGCCATATGGGAAGTCATTCGTAAGTTGAAGGCAAAAAGAAAGACCATCGTTTTAACCACTCACTACCTTGATGAGGCACAACAACTCTCAGATAGAGTAGCTATTATGGATCATGGACGCATTGTAGCCATTGGAACCACTGAAGAAATCATACAACAACATGGATCAGGCGAACGTTTAGAAATTCAAGGAGAACAACCGCTCGCAGACTATATTAGAGCAAACACTGAATTGCAAGTGGAGTATAGCAAAACAAAAGAAAAAATCACTATACCACTAAAAAAGAAAATAGACATGTTAACAGCGTTAACAACTGCTGAACAGTCAGGAATGCATTGGGGAGAAATCCAAACACGGCAAGACAGTCTTGATGACGTATTTATAAGTCTAATTAACAAGCCACTTGGTGAACAAGGAAAGGAAGTAAAACAGAAATCAAACAAAAAGGAATTGCATTAAATGGTTAGTTTTAAACGTATTTATGCAGATTTTAAAGTATTCAGTGTAGGTTATCTAAGAAATAAATTCGGGTTATTCTTTGGGCTAATTTTTCCAGTTGTTTTAATCTTAATTTTCGGCGCCATTTTCAGTGGAGACGCAGGGGTAGTAAACGTTTATGCCCAAAATCAAGATGAAGGGGCTTTTGGTCAGAACATTGGCAATAATTTCCTTACAGCACTAAACGAATCCACGACAATTAGAGTTGTAATAGTGAACACTTCAGAGAATTTTACAGATTTTCTATCTTCGAAATCAGCATCAGACGGCATAGTTATTCCCACAAGTTTCACTAAAGATTATCTTGCAGGACAACAAGTTAATGTTACAGTTTATGGTAGTCCAGCATCCAGCACCAGTGGCATTGTCAGTGGAACAGTTAATGGATATATCAATTATTTTAATTTACAACGTTTTAACGGTACCATGGTCATAGGCATGACTTCAGCAACGGTTAACACAGAACAAACCACGTACATAGATTTTCTAGTTCCAGGTTTAATTGGCTTTTCCATTTTAACAAATCCAATGTTTTCATTAGTCAACATTGCTGCAGATTATAAGAAAAACAAACTCTTCAAACAACTCTCATTAACACCTCTAACAAAAATGGAGTGGTTAATCTCTAAAGTCTTGTTCTACATTGCATTATCAGCTGCAGGCTTCATACTAATGGTTGCTGTGGGAGTTATTGCTTTCGGCGCGCACATTGCACTATCGCTATGGTTAATTCCTTTCCTAGTTTTAGGTCCAATTTTATTTGCTTCACTAGGCATGCTAGTTGGCTCAGTAGCCAAAAACCCAGAAACTGCAGGCGTTATAGGCAACGTAATAACTTTCCCCATGATGTTTTTAACAGGTACATTTTTCCCCTTAAGTATGATGCCAGAATATCTACAAACCATCGCCCGCGTTCTACCGTTATACTATGTCACTGAAGGTTTAAACAATGTTATGGTTTACAATAACATACCAAATGCACTTATAGATATCGTAGTGTTAGGCATAATAACTTTAGTCATCTTTGTCTTGGCAGTTAAACTATTCAAATGGAGAGAAGACTAAACATTTTTTAGCCGAATTTTTTAGACTTTAGTTTTTTTTAAAAAAAAAGAAGGTTGAGCTTTTGCTCAGTTGTTTATTCTGTGTGAACTCGATACAAGTCTACGTCTTCACGCATACTTGGGGTTAGTTCAAGGAAGTCTCTTACGGATCTTTCAATGTCTTTGGATTGTGTAACATATCTACCTACAATAAGAATGTCAGCACCTTTGTCTAATGCTTCTTTAGCTGTTTCGGGTACAATACCGCCTGCGACTGCAATTAAGAATTTCTTTTTGGGAAATGCATCTCGGATAAGTTTTATGCGTTCTAGTCCGCTACTTCTACCTGTTTCTTGGTCAATACCTCTGTGTAAGATGACTACATCTGGGAAATCTTGGATTGATTTTAATTTTGTAAGTACATCTTCTACATTTAGCATGTCAATAATTGAGTATGTTCCTAACCGTCTGGCCTCTTGTACAGTTGCATCAAGAGTTTCGGCTGGTGCAAGACCTGATGCGACGACTGCATCTGCAGTATCCTCATATGCTATGTCTACTTCAACTTTGCCTACATCAAGTGTTTTAAGATCTGCTATTATGAAGCTGTCTTTGGCAACTTCACGGATTTCGTGGATAGCTTTTGTACCATATCGTTTGATAAGTGGTGTTCCCACTTCAAGAATGATTCTGTCACTTCCCGGTAATTGTTCAATCACTTTTTTTGCACCTTCAAGTGAGGGTGCATCTAACGCTATTTGGAGGTATGGTGGTCTCCATAGGCGTGGCACTTTGAAACCCATAATTGGGTGTTTTGCACGGTCTTTGTCATAAATAATTTTTTCTAATGATGGGTATTTTATGAGTGCGCGTTGAAGTGCCATTTTTGTTGCGCCATAATTGTATTGGTAAATTTTACGATAGTCTGTTGCTTGTGGGTGTATAAAGACACTTGCGATGATTACCCATTCGTCAAGTTTTGTTGCTGGAATAATGCCTTCCTCGGTTGCGTCTGCAATTGCTTTGGCTACTGCCGCTTGTGCAGGTCCAAAGATTTTGCCTGTATCTTCCATGTTTTTAACGGTGACTTTTGGAACAATAAGTGTGTGTGGTTTAGGTGGCAAGTTAGGGCGGATAACTGCAAGAAGTGGTGTGTGGCCTGCTGACAAATTTGTCATACCTGTTGCAAAAGCTTGACCGACTGGCCCGATTTTGTCGCCAATCATTAGGTCAACGTGTGCAATTTCATTACCTTCTCCTAGTAGTGATTCACCGATTAAGTATGTTGGTTCTGATTTTTCTCCGTCTTTATTATTTTGGGTTGGCATACAATTTACAATCTCCTTGAAATTGACATTAAATTCTTTTAGCCAAGAATAAAGTGTATCTCTATGGATATCCATCTCTTTGGCTGTTCCCATAATTGTCGGTTTTGCCGGTTTGTTTTTGACTTCTGTTTCTCTTTGGATTGCTTGAAGAACCATTTTAATGAATTCTTCTCTGCTTGATGGTTTTTTAACGCCTATTCCCGACATTATTATTCCTTTATTTGACACTTGTATCTATCCAAATATTTAAAACTGTCGGATTTGTTTGTTTTTTTAGTGTTTATTTGAATTTTATTTACTCGCTCATTTGTCGATAAGCTTTTTAAAGCATGTTTAAGCATGATTTTTAACTGTAAATCTTTATATCTTGTATATATTGTCTTGGTATTTGCACAAGAAAGAGGTTAGAATGAAATAATGTCTTGGTTAAGCTGGGCAAGTGTTCTTTTTATCATCTTAGGGTCTTGTTTATTCTTATATGGTGCAAATGTTTATAATACAACTGTTGGTTGGGCCGGTTTTTGCCTTGTTATCGTAGGTATTTTACTTTTTGTAACAACTTTTGTATACGACCAGTTAAAACAAAAAGACTTGGATCCAATTCTATTTTAGGAACCAATGGCTTTATATTTTTTTGTAAATATTCTAAGAAGGGAATCGGATTCAATTTTTCGCCTGTCGCCTTTTTAATCAGCTCTTCTGGATTATACAAATCACTTGGACGATGGGTATTCTCGTTTAGCCAACATTAATTTCTTTTAAACTACCGAACAAGAGCTGATTGCGCCAATTCGGTAGAGTAGCTGTTAAAGCATTAATTATTTGGCCGCTGTAAATGTTTCCCAATGCATAACTTGGAAAGTACCCATACAATCCACTATACCAGTGAGTATCTTGCATTACCCCTTCCGAATCATTCTCTATCTGCACGCCCATATATTTAGCGTATTTTTCATTCCACACTTGTGGCAGATCATCAACATTGATTTTACCCTCAAACAAATCACGCTCCAACTCGTAACGAATGATTATGTGTAGATTATATATAACCTCATCTGATTGTATGCGAATCTTGGAACGCTCCACAAGATTAACTGCTTGAACAAAATCCTCTAACTGTATATTTGAAAGAACTGGAGCAAAATTTGTACTTTAGGTAGAAAGCTGGTCCAAAACTCTTTGGAACGCCCAATAATGTTTTCGTAAAAACGCGATTGTGACTCATGAATTCCATAAGCACATGTATTCCCAACAGGTTGATATCTCCATTTTGGATTCACATTCAACTCGTAAAGTGCATGCCCCGCTTCATGAAGGACATAAAAAAAAATGAAGTTGGTATAATCATTAACATAATAATGAGTTGTTATGCGTACATCTGGATAACTACCTGATGTAAAGGGGTGTTCAGTTTCATCAATTCGGCCATTAGTTGTAGACGATACAGTGTCATATCCAAGCGTTTGAGTTATAAGTTGCGAAATTTGTTTCTGCGTTTCTACTGGTACTGCTTGACACAAAATAATGGTTGATTTTTTGTTTGCATCTTGAAGTTTATCTAAAATGTGACGCAAACCTGTTTGTAGTTGGTTAAAAGTTTCGGTAATCTTCTGAGTGGTCATCTGCGGTTCAAATTGATCAATTAACGCTTCATACGGCGTTTTTGTTTGTTTAACTTCCATAAGAATTTCTGCGGTTTGTGCACTTAAGTTAAACAGTTTTTTGAGTTCTGATTTAAGAAGGTTATAGTCTTTTTTTTTTTTTTTTTTTTTTTTGCTTTAGCTTTCTTCCAAACATTCGGTGATGTCCTAAAGCAGGTTAAAGGGTAGTTTTCTTTTAAAGAACCAAAAGTTGATAATTAAACCAATAACAGTGTGATGCATGACTTCTGACTTTGAGAAGCAATGCCCTTTCGAACAAGTCGACTACACCAAGTACGTAAAGACAAATGCTTACGCAAAATACGTTGAGTATTACGTTTACCTAGCAATACAACACTGCCTTTAACATGGGATTGATATGCAAGGTTATCATCACAGTAAACATACTTTATCTTAAACAAAGAAAGCAAAACAAGTAAATCATCCAAATACTTGTGCTCCCTAGTACCAAAGCAGTATGCCAAAACTACCTTGGTGCTATGGTCAATAGCCCACCAAAGCCAACACTGATGAGATTTATCATGAATAGCTAAATCGGCAATCATGTCCTCACTAACAAAATTTTCCATTATATACTCTTGCATAACCTCAACCTGTTCTTCAAAGTCAAATTCGCGGGGCAGAGCTACAACAATCTCACGAGCCAACCGCGCGTCTTTGCGTTTTTCTTTCCGCTCAACAGAGTTCCAAAGCGTTTCACGGTCAAGATACTTTTCCGGCGCATTATCGGGTACTAGTATTTCGGTGTACACAACACCACTACGGTATGTATAATCATGCACCATTTTAGCGTCCTTATCCTGTAGTTTTTCACCCGACCGATAGGACGCCTTCTCCACCGCACGTAATTTCTCACCCGCACGATACGCTGACGCGCCGATCGCCGAACGCCCCGACTCCCTGCCAATAATATTTGCCCTCAAAAAATA
>JAITMO010000164.1 GCA_031277345.1 Candidatus Bathycorpusculum soli | reverse complement strand
GGTAGATATATTTCACTTCTAATTATTATTATGGTAGGCGTAGGTTTTTTTGCAGGCGTTAATGCAACTTCACCAAATGTGGTTAGAGTTGCTGATAATTACTATAAGAGTCAAGTACTTATGGATTTTAAACTTGTTAGTTCTATGGGGTTGACAAATGCTGACGCAGACGCATTAGAGCAGTTAGAAGGGGTAAAGGAGGCTGTTTCTAGCTACTCGCTAGACGCTCAAAGCAGTAAGGGTAATGTGATTCGGATACATGCTTTAGAAGAGGATGTAAACATTGTTAATTTAACAGAAGGAAGACTACCCAAAATCAATAGTGAATGTGTTGCAGACAGTAGCATGTACATGATTGGGGATAAAATTGAAATCAGCTACAAAGATGATATTGAGGAGAAATTGTGTAATAACGAATTTACTGTTGTTGGTTTAGTGAATTCTGTTTTATACCTAAGCGAAGAATATGGCAGTACATCTATTGGCAACGGTAAGCTGCATTCGTTTATTTTTGTAAATAAAACTAATTTTGTTTTGGAGGCTTACACCGAAATATATCTTGTTGCAGAAACAAACAATGCAGCAGCATATTCAGATGAGTACAAACGTTTTGCAACTTTACTAAACGATGAATTAGTGAACTTGAAAACTAGTAGAGAAAATGCAAGATACTATGAGATATATAACAAAGCTATAGAGGAAATTGAAAAAAACGAAGCAGAATTAAACGCTGAACGGATAAAGGCTGAAAAAGAATTTTCTAACGCAAAAAAAACACTCGATGACAATGCACAAAAACTACAAAACGCAAAAGACGAAATTACAAAAAACGAAGATGCTTTAGAAGAAACCATTAATACAAAAAATGCAGAGTTCGATGCGGCAAAACAATTTATTGCATACGGATGGCAAGAAATTAACACAGCTCTATCTGAAGCAGGAATAACTACAGAAGACATAGATATAAAAATCGATGAAATAACTATCTTTATAACAAATCTAAAACTACAACTAGAAACTTTACCGATTAACAGTCCCGAATATACCGCACTTAACACTACAATCAAAATATACTCCGAAAAATTAGATGAATTAAAACAACTAAAAAACTCTATTAACAACCTAACCATACAGGAAGAACAATTAAACGATGGAATTGCCCTTTTTAATGACGAAATAGAAAAAGCAAAAACAGAATTATTAAACGCAAAAAAAGAAATCGCAACTAACGAAAAAGAGCTAAATAATGGCTACGCAGAATACAACTCAAACCTTACAAAATTCAACAAAGAAATAACTGAAGCAACAACAAAAATTAATAACGCAAAAAAAGAACTAGCTGATTTAACTCACCCAGCATGGTATATTTTCGACCGAAACACAGTCAATGGATACACCGAATTAGACAATATCATAAACATCATCAAAGCTATAGCAAACGTTTTACCATTTTTCTTTATTCTAATCTCCATGTTAATGACATCAAATTCAATGGCACGCATGATAACCGAAGAACGCAACGAACTAGGCACACTAACATCCATAGGATACAAAGATAACAAAATAATATCAACATATCTAATCTACGTTCTATCCGCAACAGGAATTGGAACACTAACAGGCTTTTTTATCGGATGCCGAGTAATACCACCCCTTATCTACTCCAACTTTGTCTTTAACCTACCACCCCTCACCTTAGAATACAGCCCTATAACTTTAGGACTTATCACAATAATCACACTTGTACTTATGAGCTTGGTAACGCTATTTGCTTGCAACAAAGAATTAAAACAAAAACCCGCTTATTTAACACGACCACTTCCTCCACAAAAAGGACAAAGAATATTTCTCGAAAAGATCAACGTAATATGGAAACGATTCTCATTTACTTGGAAAGTAACAATACGCAACATGTTCCGATATAAAAAACGCGTTTTTATGACAATTATAGGCATAGCCGGCTGCACTGCACTATTAATTACCGCATTTGGAATACATGACGGCATGAGCGGCGTAGCTAAGAAACAATATGGCGATATTTTGCAGTATAGTGAAACAATAATTCTTAAAGATGAAACACCAACTATTGATGGTGAATTAAAAAGTTTACTTGAAAATGAAGAAATCATAAATCCACTTTTGTTAAAACAAAATGCATACAATAGCGAACAAGAAGGCAAAAAACTTGACTTTTATCTTGTTGTACCACAAAATGAAGAATTATTTTACAAATATTTCAACTTGAAAAGTACAATTGACAAACAGAAAATCAATTTAGAAGAGGGTAACATTATAGTAACTCAACGAATTGCCAAAGTTTTCAGTCTTACAAAAGGAGACATCTTCACAATCAAGGACATGAATAACAACAGCTATAACTTAACCGTATCAGACATTGCAGAAAATTACATATCCAACTTTATCTACATGAATACTTTAACCTATTCTAAAATATTTAACGAAACAATAACTTTTAACATCATTGTTTCAAACAGCAACATAAACAAAGAAACACCATTAGCCGAACGACTAATAGACAACGGATTGATAGTTAACATAATTTTTACATATGACACAATGGACACAATCTCTGAAAGCACACAACGACTAAGCGGCGTTATTGTCCTAGTAATAATTGTAGCTTCACTACTCACAATTGTTGTATTATACAATTTAACATCTATCAACATAAGTGAACGCACACGAGAAATTGCCACACTAAAAGTATTAGGATTCCATGACAAAGAAACAAACGCATACATTTACCGAGAAGCACTTATTTTAACAATAATTAGCATGGGCGTAGGCATTATTGCAGGAGCCATCTTACACCATTATCTAATTAATGTCATAGAAAACAGTGCCCTTTCATTATTCAACCACATAAACTGGTTTAGCTACATCATAGCCTGCGTGCTAATAATGATTTTTTCAGGCATCATGCAAACAGTAACATACTTTGAACTTAGAAAAATTAACATGATTGAATCACTCAAATCAGTAGAATAAAAACAAGAAACAACTAAACATAAAAAATACGTAACATTATTATTACTTAGCTTATAGTTGATGCATGATGAAACCTCAGCAAATTATTCTTATTACAGGTACACCATGTGTTGGTAAAACCACTTTAGCAAAACAACTTGCAAACCAATTAAAAGCATTTTATATCAACCTAACTGATTATGCTAAACAAAACAATCTAATCCTAAGCAAAGACGTACAAAGAGATACCCTAATTATAAACGAAAAAAAAATGCGCCAAACACTCACTAACACCATTAACCAATCTAAACACCCTATTATTGTAATTGATGGCCATTTTGCAACATCCGTTGTACCAAATAATCTTTCTACATTTGTCTTTGTATTACGTCGAAACCCTATAGAACTTGAAACATTTATGCAGAAAGAAGGCTTTTCTGAAACAAAAATGTATGAAAATTTGTCTGCAGAAATCTTAGATATATGCCTTGTTGAAGCGATAACTAAACACACAAACAAAGTATGTGAAATCGATATCACAGGAAAGTCTGTTGAACAAAGCATTAACGAAATCCTTTCTGTACTACATCATAATAAAAACAAATGCTTAGGAGGTAACACTATAGATTGGCTAGAATTTTTAGAACAAAAAGGCTTAGCTGAACACTACCTCAAAATAGACAAGTTATCGTAAACTTTGTATTTTATGTTTAGTTAAAAGCTCAATTTTCCGACGATTAGCATAAGATTTAGCATGATCACTAAATTTTTCACCAACCATAATAGGCTTAAATAAACCAGCATCTTCAGAGGCAGTATCCAAAGTTATTATAAGATTTATACCAATAGTACGATTCCAATCACGCACCCAAACACCATATTCCATATTATTATATTGCACTATCAAATCAAAATGGCGAGGCATACCACTATAACCTTCTCTTATAGCATTTTCACAATTAACTTTAAACCCTTTTTTCTTAAAATAACCTATAGCCATTTCGGTTAGTTGTGACCTACTCTTTATTTGATCGTCCTCATTACTCACGCTAATTACACTCCCTTATCCTAAACTATATTTGCTTGAGTGTACAAAAAGGTTTTTGGAGAATTTAAAAATGATACCCACATCAATTATGAAATGCCCTAACTGTACTGGCTTGTTTCTTGCAGGAACTACACAAAAAACCAAAATTTGCCCTTATTGCTGTAAAGGAATTAACTTGCAGAAGGCTTTACGTATTGCTCAAGCAAACAATTCTATTGAAGCATCAGAAATTTTAAAACAATTAAAGGCTAAAGCAGCTAAAAATCCTCGACCAAAGTCTAAAGATTAATTGATTTGTTTAAGCATCTCACAGATTTTACAAAGCTCTTGAGCTGAAGGTTCGCCACATTCTTTACAGATATAAAAAACATTATTTATTACAATACGTTCTATAGCCGGCCTCAATTTTTCCATGGTACGAGATATAGTAAATTTAGTCCCTGCATGCTTTTCTTCCAAAGTGTTTAACATTGTTCGAATATCATTACGCAGCGCATCAGAGGCATATGGACAGGGAGTATCTTGAAAAGGTATTTTTTTTACATAAGCATATAAGGCACTTTCATTTTCAGGAATTTCACAAAAAGGTTTAATTTTACGTACTAACAATGGATGAACTTTACTAGTTATAGACGTTTCTTTAGATAACCGAGCAGTATCTCCTCGAAAAATATTCATAAGAACAGTTTGCATCTCATCATCAAGAGTATGTGCAGTAGCAATCTTTGTAGCATTTACTTCCCTAGCAGCAACATTCATAGCACGACGTCGTAGAACACCACAATATGCACAAGGCGTTAACTCTGTTTGACCTTTTGCTCGCACTTTAGTAATTAATTCATCTAAAGTTAATCCAAAAAGATCTTTAAAAGATACAATATGAAGAGGCACCTCTAGTTTTTTACAGTTTTCTACAGTGATAGCTAAAGCTTCATCACGATAACCTTTAATGCCCTCATCTACAGTTACCGCAGTAAGAACAGTTTTTGGTCTATATTTTTGAAGTTTAACTAAAATATGAAGAAGACTTAGACTATCTTTTCCACCTGAAACGGCTATAGCTAACTGATCATTAAATTCTAACATACGATATTTAGTTATAGTACTTCGAACTTTTGCTTCTACGGATTTGCTAAAACATTTTTTGCACAGCTTCTGACCGGAATATTTACGGTAAAAAAAACTTTCTTGCTCGCTACAAACTGTACAATAAACGTTTATCATTAACCCCAACATACTCTATCTCATATTATTAAATTGCGGTTTAATCCAACAAGTACATGTTTAAAAAATAGTTAATTCACACACCAATAACTTGTTTAAAAATATGCAACATTGTTCACACTAATGTAACATGTATTATAACATACCATTTTTATAAACAATAATAATGCAAATTCTCTTTTCCATAACCACAATCAAAGTCGTCAAACAAGAATACATCATTGACTTTAATCGTGGCACATAAACATTTTACTTGCTTTTTAGAAAGAAAGCGTCTGTAGTTCAATTAAACAAGAAAACCATTTTTATAACGGCTTTAATTAGCGCCTGTTTATGAAATTTTTGGAAAAATTTGGAACTAATATTGGCAAACTAATAAACACTAAAAACACATTACTACATTATGCGTCTGACGTTTGTTTTCACCTCTACTCAATTTCACCCATCGCCTTACTGCATCATAAAATTATTAAAAGTGATTAAAAATTATGACAGCAACCACAGAATTAAACATAAATGGAATAAACCTAACATAAACAATATTTTTTATATTGTATCTAAAAGAGTTTAATAAAAGCTGGCAAAAGTATTATTAAATAATTGGTGGCGTTAAGTAGCAGGTTAGAATTCAAATAGGCTTAACTTCCAGCCAAAGTTATGTTGGGCAGTGTCCTAATTAAGATTTGATTGTAGTTTGCTGTAATAGAAATAGTGCCAAGACCACAAATGATCAGTCAAACCTTCAAGCATTGCAAAAGAAAAACCACGCCTAAACTCATTAATAAAATTCCTATAAACTATGTTAGTTAATACCATAAACATTATATTTAGAATAAAATAATTAATAGTAATGTTTAGTGACCATACCATGAGAGTATCCTACAGCAAAACATACATGAGCAAATTCGAACAATACTTTAACAAAGAACTATCCGACAGCCCATCATTCCAGCGGGCAATCACAGGCTTAAGCAAAGGAACAATAATCAATTACACAACACACATCCCGCGATTCTGCCTGCACCTAAAACTTGACCCAGACCAAATTATCGAACAACGAAAACAAGACATACAAAACAGCGATGTAGAACATAACGAACGCTTCGAACGTGAAACCACCGTCTACATAAAAAACTTGGAAAAACAAGGTTTATGTGTAAAACCAATTCTTAACGTAATACAGGGTTTTTTTACAAACAACAGCAAACGTTTAGCCCTCGACATGCACAAGCTAAAGATTGACAAAGAAAACAAACACATCAAGTACAGTCCAAGCATAGACGAAGTAAAAAAGTTAATTCAACACTGCGACTCCGCACGCAACAAACTAATCATTACAATGATCTACCAAAACGGCATCCTACCAGTTGATTTAGCGAACCTAAAAATCGGCGATTACCCAACCAAACCATGGATATACTACAAACGGAAACGCTGCAAATCTAACAAGTACTGGAAAAGCACATCAACGCCTGACATCTGCAAGTACATGGAAGAATACCTAATCCTGCGCAAGGGACAAGTTGGCGAGCCATTATTTATGGGGCGCGAAGGCGTGTTAAGCAGCGCCTCTATCAGCGAAATCGTTTCAGGCATTATCTCCTGTGCAAAACTTGACGTTATTTCGGGTTTTAGCCCTAAATGCCTGCGTGATGGTTTTAATGACGCGTTGATTGACGCCCGCGTCGGCCACGAAGTAAAGGAGGCTTTGATGGGCCACAACGCCGACAAGATCTACCATAAATACGGCAGTGAATCTAAAGCAGCAGGACGGATTATTGAAGCTATGCATAAAGTGTATCCGCTGATCCGACTCACGGATACTACAATAGAGAAAGATGATTCAGCAGACAAAGCGTTGCAGC
>JAITMO010000144.1 GCA_031277345.1 Candidatus Bathycorpusculum soli | reverse complement strand
ACTTGAAATGTTAATCATTTAACTCCATTACACACTCATACTTGTTAAACTCTACCACAACAATCTCTCAACAACAATCACCACCCACTACATACATTAATTTCCGAAGAGATCTAATGTAGAATCTGACAAATGTTGATTACAAAAAAAGTTTCATGCGTTTTCCATGTCTAACTCTGGCTCAACCGATGGATAACTCGTACTTATGTGCTTTCACAATGCATCATACACCACCAATGTACAATGCTGCAGACACATAACATATGTTGTAGATAGCTCTATAATAGATCTAAGTTCTCTACACGCACAACATGAATAATTGAATTTATATAAGTGTTAAGAATAAGTAACATGGAATTAATATTATGTTTTCGTCAACATGTAAAGTGTTTTTTGTTATCACAATTCCCCCACAGGTTTTACCTCCATTAATGAAACGACGAATATTATATAAATCAGATTTAGTAACGCTATTTTGATACTTTACTTCTATAGGCAAATATTTCTCATACATTTTCATGACAAAATCAACTTCTTTATCTGCAAAAGCTCGTGAGTACCATACATTATTGCTATACATTGAACTATGATACATGTTGAAAGATAATCGGGTAGTGTCATAAGTTAACTGGTGTGTCGTGTTTTTGTTGTGTAGTTAAAATGTGGTGGCTGTTTTATAAGCGTTTTTTGAGTATAAAGCGTGACTTTGAAAACAAAGTATCCTTTGAGATAACAAATTACAACAATTAAAATACTTTATGACATCGTCGCGTTTTTTAGGTGCTATGTTGTTTGTGGTTCCCATTAATTCTGTGAAATGGGTTTTAGTTGTGAATAACTGTTTAAGAGTTTTCACGTATAGGGAGGTAACGTTGTTTTTTACATTTTTATTAGGGGTTAGAGCTGTTTTTGGTGATGCTTTTTGATTTTTAACGTATTTTCCGCACACCATTTATGGTTTTTATTTTGAACAGATACTTGTAGATCTCCTAAAGGTAAACTCTCACTTTTCGCAAATGTTTTTGGAGAGTTTTCACCTTTAGGGAGATTTGCAAATAGTTGGTTCATAAGTTCACGTAGTGTGCAAGAAATACGTTAAAAATCAAAAAAAGTATTACCAAAACCTGTTCTAACCTCTAATGAAAAGGTAAAAATCAAAATAATCTCCCTATACGTGAAAACTTTGGAAATAATAACTTTTAATTTTGTTTGTTTTGATAGATATTGGAATTGTATGGCTTAAACCAATAGTGTTGAACTATTTGATTGTAAGCCATGACAATTCTGTGTGAGCGAGGGCTCAGCAGTTGTACGTTGAGTTTTTTATTATTTAAACTTTTTATTTTGCTGTTTATGTAGTTATGGTTTGTAATTGTTTTTGGATTATTGCGTTTTTGATTTCTTGTGCAATACGTTTACCCATGTACATGTTTTCTCCGTATCGTAGGTAAGCGTAGGGTGATGTGCCGATGCCAACGTTTGTGCCTGCTACTATGCGAGCTGAAATTTCAAAAATATAGATTTTAAGGTCGTCTGTTATTACGGTTTCTATACAGAAGGGTCCTATAATGCCTGGAGGTGCGAGTTGCGTGGCTTTCTTGTGTACGGCCTCACCCATGCGCATAATGTCAGGAAGTAGGGATTCTCGTAGGACTATGGGAAAGTTTCCGACTACGGTATATGTTGGAGTTATGTTGATATCTAACTGTTCATTTGCGGGAATTTTTCCTATAGAGTCTACAGTTGTTTCGTATCGACGGTCCATGGCTAATAGTTCAACATCATTATTTAGTATGCTACTAAAGTAGCTTGGATAGACGTTTACACCTAAGATATATTCCTGTAAATGAACTGTTTCTATGTCTTGTTTAGTAATTAAATCACGTCTTATCATCTCGTCTGCTTTTTGGTAGAAGCTTTTAGGCGAATTTGTAAGAAAATAACCTCTGCCGCCTCTTGCGCCTTGTAGCTTTGCTATAGTGAGACGGTCAATGTCGTCTGGAGTTTTGAACGTTGCAGGTAGTTTTAGGCCTGATAAACATAGCCATTCTTCTTGTTTTTTGCGGTTGGTTTCCCAATGCAATAACTGGCGATTTCCCATTAGGGGAACTTTCAGATTCTCTATGAGTTGTTCTGTGCTTAGATATGCTGTAAAGGAGCCATGTGGAATTAGTATTGTGTTTAAACTGCGAAGTTGTTCTTGTAAGGTTTCGCTTAAGAGTTCTGTATAGTCTTTAACAATTATTAACTCGTCAACTATGGGATATTTTTGGTACATGATAACGTCTTTTTCTTTACAGATACAGACGGTTCGCAGACCTTCTTCTTTAGCTCCTTTGAAAATATTTAGCGACGAATGTGACCCTATGGTGCCTATTGCAATTTTTGCTTGATTATATCTATCAAGAACTCGTTGTATATCTCTATGTTCTATCATGTGACCACATCAGAGAGCCGATTTTTGCGTAGAGCCCGTTTGATTTCCATAGCTACACGTTTACCTGGACCTATTTCAATACCGTATTTATATTTCATGTAAGGTGAAGTGGGCTCAACACATGGACATCCGGGAACACGAGGACTTACATCAAATATACGGAATTTTAAGTCTTTAGTGACTGCACCTTGTAGAGCAAATAAACCTATCATCCCTGGAGGATATTCCTTGTAACAAGTAGCGACAAATTTTTCTGCTGCTTCAAAGATCTTTTCTAGTTGACTCTCACGCATAGTTGCACCTTGATGACCAATTTCTATGTTTTGAGTGGGAATTTTTAACTCCATTTGCTCTTGAGCAGGCATATCCAACACGCCATCAAGGTCTGTTTGAATCCGTCTGTCAAAACCTAAAAGATCAATTTCATCATTTAACGGCGAGTAGAAATAGTTTGCATTAAATTTTGCACCAATTACGTATTCCTCAATAATAGCTTGTTTTAGTGCTTCTTGAGTAATTATACCAGCATTTAATCGCTTTTCAGATTCACGTTTATATTCTTCATACGATGAAGCATAAAAAAACGCGCGTTCATTAGCACGGTTTTTTTCAGCAGCTTTGATTATTACAGGCCCATCTATTTCCTCTGGTGATGCTACACTCTGTGGCAATTCTATACCTGCTTGCTTTAAAAGCCATAATTGATTTTTTATGGAAGTACGTTCTTCTGTTCTTAACAAATATCTGTTACCCATAAGCGGAACAGTAAACTTTTGTTCAATAGCATCATAACCCGCATAAACACTAAAAGAACGGTTAGGTACAAAAATGGTATCAAG
>JAITMO010000080.1 GCA_031277345.1 Candidatus Bathycorpusculum soli | reverse complement strand
TTGTGTTTGCTGATTTTGGTTGCTGGAAAGCGGAATGAGTAGGAAACTCTCACGTTCCGTTTGGGGAGAGGGGGCTGGAAAAGTGCTGGTAACAGTAACTCGCTGACCTCCTACTCTACTATCTGTCCGGTTCGGAGAGAGGTCTGTGTAAACCTGCCATAGAAAATATGACAAGGCGACACTTACCTACTCTATCGTTTGCGCAGCACGATTTTTCTGTTTATGTGCATTATAAGCAATATTTTATCAGTACATAAACGGTTTTTACAATATTTAATCATAAAATAAAACTATTTCTCAAGTTTCCCGCGTTTCCCGCGCAACACAAACCATTTCAAACCCATTGTCCGCTCGTTTCAATTAATAATTCCTTCAACAACAAAAACACAAACAACCCCACCACAAGCCCACAACACAAATAACACCCTAAAAAAAAGAACACTACAACTGCGACATTGTTTAGACCAATACGGCACAAAATGTACCCTCTTGTCCAAACCATGTCGCACAAAAACAATTACGCAACAACTAAACAAAAGCTATCCCTAGTTTTGCCAATACGGGGAACTGACTTCCCCGTATTGCCCAAACTATGGCTATCACAAAGCACCTAAAATGCAAGCAAACACGCAACCATCTACACGCTAAAGGGTGTACACGGTATACCCAAGATGACACATAAAATGTACCGTCTTGCCCCCACCGTGTACACCTAACAACACCCGAACCCTTTTGAAAAATGATCTAGTTTTACCAAAAACATAGCTCTAACAGCTACGTCTTGCCCCAAACCACATCAGCAACCCCTCTAGCAAGCACGACAAATAACGGGTAGCCATAGTTGCACTAAAACAACACAGTGGCTGTGTTGTCTTACAATAACCATGGCTACCAAAAACCCTTCAACAGACACAAACAACGGTAGCCACGGTTAAACCCCAAACAAGACAGTCGCTGTCTTGTTTACCCAATAACCATGGCTACCAAACCACACCGCAAACGCAATCAATAGGATAGCCACGGTTAAAGCCAAGAGGGTACAAAAAATGTACCATCTTGCCCCAAACCATGGCTATGCACGCCAAAAACTTCTTTCTAACGTAAAATTCACTCAGTCACAGCTCCTTTAAACTCTGGAGGGTACGTGAAAAAAGGGCAGGTGACATAGTTTGACCAGCACGTGTCTAAATTGAGCACGTATTACCAAAATCATGTCATGGCTTTTAAAATTCAGCAATCATTTTGTAGTGAAACATATGAATGAACAAATCAGCATCGATAAAAAAGTGTTAGAGGAAATTTTAAAAGAAGTAGCAGAGCTGAAAAAGCTCGTCAGCTCCCCTGTTATGCTTTGCTCTGAGAGGCAATTAAAGAAGAAATAAAGCCTTCCAACCTTTCAAGACGACTTTGTAACTCTACATTTCTCTCCTGTAGTAAGCTTCTTTTTGTTTTTCTGCTTCCTCTATTTTCAACGCCGACTCCACACATAGCACCATACCGCACACAGTGCATCTAACATTACCAGATGGATTCGAAGCACTACACCTTGGGCAATCAACCAGTTTCATTACACTGCTATTTTTTGTAGCCTGTTTTAAACCATGCAATTCTAACATTGCATCTTCAAGGTCTTTTGCAGAAAAATGCACATAACGCCTAGTCATTTTACTCCCATAAGTCCAACCAGCAAACTGCTCCAAACGACACTCAGTAAAGACTTTAGCCATATCCGTAAGAGAAGAATGACGATAAAGATAAGGCCAAATATCTTTACGCACCCCACCCTGTAGAGCTAAGCGTTTAATCAACAGCCTAAACCGTTCATAACTTAGACGCTCACCCAAATGATTACTCGCAAAAGAACACCATAAAGGAGCATCCAAAAGATTTCGGTATGGATGATCTTGTAACCATTCAAGAAGAGGCTTGCAAGAAACCACTAAAGGTATGCGTTTTATGCCTGTTTTACCGTTGGCCGTAATGAGGCAATACTCATCTTTAAAGACTACACTGCCAGTTGTCATGGTTAAGAGTTCGCCGGGTCGTAGAGCAGCTTCAAAGAGAACATACACCATAGCACGATCACGTTTGTTGGTAGTGGCTTTAATTATAGCGTTAAAGTCTTCGTGGGTGAGCAAGTTTTCAGGGGTAACTCTGGAATCTTTTTCTTTAACTGTTAGACTTATCCAGCTTACTTCAGGAGGTATGGGTGTGCCTTTGGCGCAACTACCCGCTTTGGCATACTGGACAAGTTTGCGCAGAGATAGTTTTTTGTCATGTTTTGTCCATTTTTTTTGATTACAACCCTTTATGGCGGCAACAATGGCTTCTACATCAGTTTTAGTCATCACTTTCAAGTCCGTATTTATCATACGAAGAAGCGGCGGCAGGTGGGTAGCGTATTTAGTTACCCGTGCTAAAGAGAGGCCTAATGCGCCTAGATGATCAAGAAATTGCAGGGCAATTTTGCCGTTTTGCATGGTTTTTAGGGCACGTTGGGTACGGTTTAGACTTTGTTGGTAGTTGTGTATGGGTTTATTTGTTGTCATACTCTTTTTATTTTCTGGGAATTTAAAAGGCAGAAACATTTCAGGAGATTTTAGAGCTGGCAAATGAGGAAGGGAATCCGACGGGGTTAACTGGAGCCTCGAGCGGGCTTTGCTCCCGCGGCCTGCTGCTTACGAGGCAGCCGCTCTGCTGGGCTGAGCTATCGAGGCATCAGTTTGTTTTAATATATTGCAGTGGTTTTAAAGTTTTTAAATGTTGGTTTGTTGGTGCTTGGGTTTATTTTTCCGATGTTTGTTTGTTTCGTGGTCGTCCTTGTTGGTCTCGTAGGGGGTGGATTGGTAGAGGTATGTGTGTTTTTCGATGTGTTGTTTGGTTATGCTGGTCATGTGTTTTAGTTTTGTAGGTTAAATATTTAATCTACATAAAAA
>JAITMO010000076.1 GCA_031277345.1 Candidatus Bathycorpusculum soli | reverse complement strand
AGAGGTGTATTGTGGTTTATTTAGGATTGAGTCATGTTACTTATGTTGAGTAATGTGGGTTATAGGGCCTGCTTTATAAATGGCTTTTTTAGTGAAAAGAGACAAAAAATAAGACGTTACATCTGAAAACTATTACTTAAATCGGGAAGATAGGGATTAATATCAAACACTATATAAACGAATCTATATCAGGACACTACCGATTTTTATTTAATGTTTTTGAAGTATACTTTTGTAGTTTACCATACTTTTTGACATTGCAGTTGAATCTGTGACAAACATCATAACATATTTGCCTAAAGGTGAACGCTCTCTCTGATTATTTATTGAATTCTATTTGGTGTCACACTGTGTTTAAGACGGTTGTTTGTTGGGTTATTTTTTCTTCTTGGGTTTAAGTTTAATTTGTGTTTGTTCAAAATGTTTGAGGTAGTCTTCAAGGGCTTTTCGTCTTACTTCTTGTGTTATGTCACCACGTGTTGTTTCGATGATTTTTCTTGCAATGTCAGTTTTGCGTCTTAATCCCGGTACAAGCATGTAGGCTTCGTCAAGTGCGAGTAACTCGATAAATATTTCATCCATCTTTTTGAGGTATTTCTCTCCATTCTCTACGTCTCCTTCCCGTAGGGTGTCAAGAGATAACCGTCTGTACTCGCCAACGATGTCTGATAGTCCAAGCGTGTATTCGATTGATGGTACCTTGATTTCTTTGGGTGTAACAAGTCTGTTTTCTTTTATTAGTGTTAAGAAAATGTTTGCTTCTGCATATTCTTGTAGTGCATCACTAAACATGCCACAATATATTATGTCTGGGTATTGTTTTGCCAATTTCTGTAGTTTGGTAATTTTTTCTGTTGCAGCTTTAACCATTTTTTCTGCGTTTGCATGTTTTTTCTGGTGAATTAATAATATTGCCTGTTTTGATAGACTGGTTGCTTTACGCATGTCTTCATGTGTGTCTTCACGGAGTTGGTTTTTCTGCATTAGGTCTTTTTTTATTTCTTCGAGAACCATCTTGAGAGTGGTCATTTTTTCATCTTTTACATGTTAATCTCTGCTACTTATTTATCCATTTCAAAAAACAACCATAATCATGATTTCGTCTTTCAAACTTTATGTTTCAATGTAGTTACTTGTTTACAAATGTTTTATTTTCCTATGAAAAAAACTATTATCTGTAGTGTTTTTCATTGCGCTTCCTATGAAAACCCGTTTTATGAGCTTTGTTTTGAATTTAGATTTATAGTCTATTTTACTATGTTTTTGCTGTTTTTATCTTTGCGACTTAGTAAAACTACCCGACTGTCAGTTGATTCGTCGATTATGTTGTATCCTGTTTTCTTTGATAGTTCTTCTGCGAACGCTTTGATTTCTGATAGTTGTGGCATATTGTCAAATCCTAATCGTAAATTGGAAAAGCCTATATGCATGTATGCTTTTGCTTCAATAAATGTGGGGTTGGCTTTTTCGATTAGTTTGGCATATTCGTCTAGATTATTCATGTTATGGTTTTTAACTAGAGTCATTCGTAAAGCGGTTCTGCATTTGACGCTTTGGAGTATTTCTAATGTCTCGTTGATTTTTTCCCAAGCTTTGGGTATGAGTGGACGACAAGTTTTTTTGTAGATTTGTTCGTTGGGGGCACAAAGAGAGATGTATAGTTGTGTTGGTTCTTGGTTTAGTTTTGTCAGTTTTTCGGGTAAGGTGCCGTTGGTTACTAGAAAAACTGTAAAGTCTTTTTGTTTGTATGTTCTGATGAGTTCACTTAAGTCTGGGTAAAGTGTTGGTTCTCCTGTTAGACTTATTGCTACGTTTTTGGGTTGGTGTGCTTCTGTTAGTTTACGCCAATTTACTTTTGGATGGCCTTTGTAGCCACTGAGGATTTTTTCTTGTGCTTTAATGCTCGCGTTTGCAATTTCTTCTGGGTGGTTTAACTGTGGCAGTTTCATTTCATCCCATGTGACTTGCAAATCGCCACTTTGAACGCGCCAGCAGAATAGACATTGTTGTGTGCAATAATGCAACGCCGGAGTCATTTGTAGACATTGATGACTTTTTATTCCGTAAAATTTTTCTTTATAGCAGATTCGGTCGTTTATTATTGACTCATATAACCACTTGCAGCGTTTAACGGCGGAATGGTTGCCTATAAGGTGATACCTTTGTTTTTTTAGTGTCTGAATAAGTGAGTCTGGAATTGTTTGTTCCAATACGGCACATTCCTGTGGAAATACCTGTACTTTGTTTTTATATTGTTTTTCTTATTTCTTATATATTATGATGGTGTGTATGGGAGGGTTACAAAAAAGTTTATATTATTTTTAATAAACAATAAAGTTAACAAACATAAAATTTGATGTTTAGGTTTTAAAAAAAAACTTGAGGTGTATCTGTTGGCTCAAACAAAAGTTTGTTCACCATCATGCTCGTCTTTTAGATGTGGGAAAAATGTTGCTTGGTTCAGACGTGACGGTGTCTGGTGTAAAGACGGCGACGAATACTGTAGTGTTATAAAATGTACTTATGCTATGTGTAATAAGCGTCGTTTGCTGTCTCAAGGTATTTGTGGAGAAACTGTGAAACGGAAAACCGTTGAACGTCAACCTGATGAGCTCTTTAGGGATGATAATTTAAAACTAAAGAATGTTCCTCTTAAAGGACGTGCGTTGCGTAAGCTTAGTCGTAATGAAGACGATGATGATTATTAATTTTTTTAAAAAATTGGTTTGCTCGCTGTTGAGCGAGTTTTCGTTTCTTTACTTTTTATCTTGATTGTACTCTTTTAACTACTGGTGGTTTTACTTTTTTTAAGATACGGTAACCACAGATGATGCATTTTGTTTCTCCGCCACGTAGTTCTAACTCTTCGGATGGAACGCGTGATCCGCAACGCATACATTCATAAACAATTCCTGATTTTTCCATTGGAAATACCTCCCTACAAAGAAAAACATTTTACTTTTAAACGTTTCCAATAGTTAAGAAATAAAAATGCGACTAAGACTAAAAGAACGAATAACCGCTACAGTTTTAGCTAATGTTTACAACTCTTATGACATTATAGGTGACATAGTTATCATAAAAACGCCAAATGGCGATATAGAAAATGCAAAAAAAGTTGCAACTGAGATACTGAAACTTTATCCTCGCATGGTTAAAGCGGTTTTTATGCAAAGTAGTGCAGTGCAGAGTGATTTTAGAATTAGACAATTAACCTTTTTAGCAGGAGAAAACCGTACGATTACCGTTTACAAGGAGTATGGTTATCTTTTTAGAGTTGATGTTGAACGTTGTTACATTTCTCCGCGACTTTTATTTGAACACAAAAGAATATCTGATCTTGTTACGCCAGACGAAGTGGTCGTAAACATGTTCTCAGGTGTTGGTTGTTTTTCTATCTTTATCGCTAAAAGCTCTGGATCCAAAGTTTACTCTATTGATGTTAATCCTGTGGCGTGTAAGTTTATGCAGGAAAACGTGCGTCTTAATCGTGTTTTTGATCGTGTTGTTCCTTTACTGGGTGACTCAAAAGAAATAATCGTCTCGCAATTACGTGGTGTGGCTGATCGTGTTTTGATGCCTTTGCCTGAATTGGCTTTTGAATATTTGCCTTATGCCTTAATGGCCCTAAAGTCATCTGGTGGTTGGATTCATTTTTTTGATTTTCAATATGCTGCTAACCGGCAAGTTGCTATCAAGGAAACTTGTCGAAAAGTGGCTATGCATTTGGATGCTTTAGATGTGGATTATAATTTTAGTTTTTCTAGGGTTATACGTAGCGTTGGTCCTTGCAGGTATCAAACAGTTTTGGATATTTATGTGTCTGAGTTGTCAAGCAAGTTTTTATAGTAAACTATTAATTATGCCTGTGGTGTTAGTATGAAACGTAACTTAATTGAGATTCTTGCGTGTCCAATTGATAAACATCATCCTCTTGATTTGTTGGTGTTTGAAGAAAAAGATGAAATTGTTGAGGGTATAATCATTTGTTCTGAATGTCATAGATGGTATCCAATTCGTGATGAAATTCCTGAAATGCTCCCTGATGAGTTGCGTAAGGAAGCTGAAGATTTACCTTTTCTCAAAAAATGGAGCACTAATATTCCTGAAAATATTGTAAAAGATGGTAAACCCTTCAATCTGAAGGGATAGCCTGTTTATTTATTTATTTTTATTACCGTGTTCTTAGCTGATGACTTCATAGCTGCTATGGCAACCTCTAGTGCATTGTAACCATCTTCACCCGTAATTATTGGTGTTTTCTTTTTATTGACGCATTCAGCGAAGTGTTCTATTTCTGCTTTTAATGGTTCTTTGAAGGGATTTCTTGGTTGTACAGTTTCTTTGGCGTTTTCTATCCATAATTCTTGACTATTGTAGTCTAGTCGCATTATGGCTTCGCTTCCTGTAACATTCAAGGCGCGAATTTTGTAGGGTGTTAACCAATTAGCTTCAATGAAAGCTGTTTTACCACTTTTATATGTCAGCATGATTTGGGCGTAATCTTCAAATTGGCGGTGTCGCATGTTGCCCATTTTGGCGTAAACGCTTACTGGTTTTTCACCTGAGATAAATTGCATAACATCAATATCGTGAATTGCGGTGTCTTTTACAACTCCTACGTCTCCTATTCTTTCTGGCCATTGGGTAACTCTTTTTGTGGTTGCGGAGACGAGTTCACCGATTTTTTTGGTTACAATTGCTTGTTTTATCTGTTGTAATCCTGGTATAAAGCGTAGCAAGAAGCCAACTGATAGTTGTAAATCATTCGTTTTAGAGGTATCTATTAGTATTTGAGCTTGTTTTGTGTCCGTAGCCATTGGTTTTTCTACAAGTACGTGTTTACCTGCATTTAGACATTTGTGTGCTTCTTCTGCTAGTTTTATTGACCATGTGCATACACTAACTGCTTGAATTTCTTGATCTTTTAGCATCGTTAAGCTGTCAGTGTAAGCTTTTACTCCATATTGTTTTGCTATAGTTTTAGCTCGCTCAGGGTCAACATCGCAAACTGCAACCAATTTTGTGTTTTCAAGTTCTTTGTAAATTCTAGCGTGGTTTTTTCCCCAGAATCCGGTTCCTATTACTGCTACTCCAAGCTTGTTCAAGGTTTATCTATTCCTCTTCCTATCCCACGGTATATGAATCCTTCTGCTTGTATTTTTTCTGGTTCTGCGATACCTACAAGATCTACAAGTATTGCTGGACTTTTCATGATTGTTTTGAGTTTTTTGAGGTTTAAACGTTTAAACTGATCTAACTCTGTCATGATTACCAGACAATCTGCTCCTTCTATTGTTTCGCTTAAACTTCTCTTTAAAATGGGTGTCGTGTCTAATATTTCATTTTTTACAAGCGATGTATCGTAAAATGTGATTTTTGCGCCTTTGGCAGCTACTGCTTCTATATATTTTAATGTTGCAGTGTTTTTGTTGGATGTCCCAAATACAGCTACTCTTGCTCTACGCAGACTTTTATCGCCACTGCGTAATGCTTCTTGGGTTAGATTGATTGCGTGTTTAACTATTTCTTCATTGATTTGTCTACTAAGCTGTGGCAGTCGTAGTTTGGCGTTAAGGTTTTCTGCGCTCTCAAATAGTAAATAAACTTCTTTTCGGCTCTCTTCTTCTATTATATCAGGGTAAAAATTTGTTTTTTCATCGCTGATTAATTTTTGGATTTTGAAGTAGTCCATTCCTGCTTTTTCGCAGAAAATTGCTAACTCGTTAGCTAACGCTTTGCATGTATCCTGTTGTGCTGCTTTGAAGAGTATTGCTAGTTCTGCTGATCTAACATGATCTGATTGTTTAATTTTGGTAGTTATTGTTTTGAGTACTGTGGTTGCTACGTATAGACTTTGTTTGTTTGTTGAGGCTATAATTAATTCTAAATTGTTTAAAGATTTTATTAGTTGTGTTTTTGGAAAATATAATGGGTTGTATGCTAAAAGAAAATCTTTGTTCTCTTTTAATCCCGAAGTGTTTTCTAAGGTTTCTTTTAACAGAGTTTCTGTGATGCCAAAGCTACTGATGCCTCCGTAAATTACAAGTGAGCCCTGTTTTAATGCAGTTCCAACTTGTTTGTATACTCCTTCAAGTTCTGAGGTGTCTGCTTTCTTTTTTGTATCCATTTTGACGTTCATAGCTAAAACAATTATGTCACTTTGAGCAACAGTGTTTTTTCTTATATTTGATGTGGTTAGATTACCTGTGTTTATGTGTTTTTTTAATCGTGTTTCTACTTCAGGGGTTATGTTACAGTTTTTGGATTTAGTTAAGCGTTTTAGTAAGTTTGGACTTTCATCACTACATGTAACTTTGTAGCCTGCTTCTGCAAAAGCATCTGCATACAGTATTCCAATTTGTCCGCAGCCTACTATACCGACTGTATAGTTGGCTCTCTTTTCTTTGGAGTCTATATCTTGTGTTTGTAGACCTAATACCGAAGGCATTTGACATTTATTCCTTTTTTTTTACGTGTGCACTGTAAAATGGTGTTAAATAGTTTGAAGTAGTTTTTCAAGTTTTGAACTGTATTCTTCAACTAGTTTTTTTGCTCTCTCTTTGTTTTTTGCTTCCGCATATAATCTGTAAACGGGTTCTGTGCCACTTGCTCTGATTAAAATGGCGCTTTTATCGTTAAACCAGATTTTTATGCCATCTATGATGCTGATGTTTTCTTTTTTGACTTGTTCGTAAATTTTTGTTTGGAGTAAATTTTTCTTTTCGTCAGAACATTCGATTTTGCTTTTTTCAATAAAGTATTGCGGTTGTTCAGCGACAAGTTCAGAGAGTTTTTTGCCTGTTTTAGCCATTATTTCTAAGAGTAATGCCGTAGTCATGGCACCGTCTCGAACTGATTGATGTGGACCGTAAAAAACTCCTCCATTTTCTTCTCCACCTATTTTGGAATTTATTTCTTTCATTTTTTGTGAGACCGTTACGCTGCCAACTTTTGTCCACTCGCTTTTTCCATTATACATGTCTGTGATATCTTTGATTAGTGTTGATGAACTTACAGGTGTGACAATTGTTGCACCATTATTTTTTATAAGAAACTGTTTTAGGATAATAGCAAATGTTTTGTCTCCCATATAGATTTCACCGTTTTCGTCAACGAAAATTGATCTATCTGCATCTCCATCAAAGGCAATACCTATATCTGCACCTATGGCTTTCACAGTTACCGCTAAAGCTCCTATACTCTCTGGACGTGGCTCAGGCTCTCTACCTGGGAATGTTCCATCAATGTTTGCATTTATGCTGGTTACTTTACAGCCTAACTCACGCATCAGATATGGTGTAGCTAACCCACCTACACTATTTGCTGTATCAATTACTGCATGAAAATGTTTTTTTACTATTTCTTCAACATCCACATGAGTTTTAATTGCGGTAATGTATTCCTCATTGATTCCCCGTAACTCTTTTTTTTCTCCTAATTTATCCCATGAAACAAAATTAGTTTTGTTATCAAAATAATTTTTTTCAATTTCTTCTTCTTGTTCATGCGAGATCTCAATGCCGTCACTCCAGATGACTTTAATACCATTATATTCTGCTGGGTTATGCGAAGCCGTAATTATAATGCCACCGTCCATTTTGTGATTTTTAACAGCAAACTGCAAAGATGGTGTTGGAGCCATTCCTGCGAAATATACGTTACAGCCCGTTGCGGTTAAGCCTGAAGTTATTGCCATAGCTAACATTGGACCACTGGTTCTCGCATCATGTCCTAAAAGCAAGTTTTTTTTTCCAAAAAAGGTGCCAATTGCTAAACCAATTTTAATTGCCTTATCGGGAGTTAATTCGACATTGGCTAATCCGCGCACACCATTTGTGCCAAAAAGTTTTGTTGTTGTACTCACAATTATTCGACCTACATTTAACAGATAACGTTTCTTTTTAAAATAGTTTCAGATATCTCCTTGCCTGGACAAATCGAAAACTCTCGGGTTATGTTGGTGCCGTCTTTAATTTTCACTTGGTCAGCAATGACGCAACCTGTGTTTACTCGAACATTTTTACCAACGTCTACGTTTTCGCCTATTATTGCACCGTTGATTGTTGTGTTATCATTGATTTTTGTGCCAGGAAATACTATTGAATCATAAATTTGTACATTATCGCCAATTGTGACATTTTTTCCTATTATTGCATATGGTCCGATGATTGTTTTTTTCCCGATGTTGCATTTTTTGTCTATCGCTATTGGTTTTTTTGTTTCAATGTTTTTTGGCGTTTTTAGTTTGTTAGTTGTTACCAAGTTATCAAGGACGATTTTGTTGGTTTGCAGATATTCTTCAGGGTTGCCTATGTCCATCCATAATCCATTAATCATGTAACTAAAGAGCTTGTGTTCTTTTGCGAGTATTGGAAAAATTTCTCGTTCTATTGAGCATTGTTTACCTTTGGGGATGTAGTCAAATATTTTTGGGCTTAAAACGTAGATTCCTGCATTAATCAAGTTGGTTGATACTTGTTCTTTTTTTGGTTTTTCGATAAAGTTTTTGATACGATTGCCTTTTTCTATCTCTGCGATGCCGTACCTGCTTGGATCATCAATTTTACATAGGGTTATAGTTGCTAACGCGTTAGATTTTGTGTGTGTATCCATTAGTTGTTTATAGTTAATGTCTGCAAAAATATCTCCGTTTAAGACAATGAATGGTTCTGTATGTCCGATTGCTTTTTCTGTGTTTTTTATTGGTCCAGCAGTTCCTAACGGCATTTTAGAGGGGTCAATTGCATATTTGATTTTCAAGCCACTTTTAGGTGGTTTTTGTTGTTTTATATGAAATTGTGTTAAAGCATTAACTGCTAAGATGACTTCTGTTACTTCGTTATTGGATAGTCCTTCAAAAATCCATTGTAACAATGGTTTATTTACTATTGGAAAAAGTGTTTTGGGTCTGCTACAACTTAATGGACGTAGTCTTGTTGCAAACCCGCCAGCTAGAACGACTGCCTTCAGAACTGTCACCTTGATGGATAACAATAGATACGCTTTTTATATAAACCATTGTGAACATAAATGGTAAGTTACACGGAACACAAAATTGTGAAGTCTGTTTCTGGTGCCTTACCCGAAGGATAGTAAACCTGATAGTATGTATTTAGTTCTTGGTGGGAGCGTTTTTAGGTTATTTATTTTCAGTTAAAAGTTTGAATTTTGTTGCTTTTTCTTGATAAATAGTGCTACACATACATGTTTATATCTCTGCGACCACATAAACTAAATACACATCTGGGTTATTTGTAGCTAAAAATTATTTGTTCACGGTTATCTGTTGCTAAAATGTGCACGGGTTTTTTGTGCTCGGTAGACTTTTATATGCCGGTAATGTTTTATACTAAGTTTAGTAGTTATGTTGAAAAATTTTCAGTTCAATCTTCGTGACGTTCATGTTGATTTAATTCGGACAGTGCTATTATGGCTGCTCTTCTGGTTCACGCTACAGGCCGATGAACAATAACTGCACAAGAGCTTAGTCAGTTTGGCACCCTTGGAATAGCGAGTTGGGTTACTGTGCTAATTTATCAATGTTTTGCGGTAATGGGGGTGCCTTTGTTTTTGATGTTGTCTGGACTTCTTTTATTACAACCCTCAAAAAATGAGGGCATTCGTGTGTTTTTTAAAAAACGTTTTGCACGGTTAGGTTTGCCTCTCATGTTTTGGACAATTATCTATTTTATATGGGACTTTACCGTAGTGGTTTACCCGTTCTCTATAAATACAATAATACAGGGCATACTAAATGGCGCATATACACAATTTTGGTACATTCATGTATTATTAGGACTCTGCCTGTTAACGCCCATTCTGCGCGTAATTATAGCTCATGCAAACCGGGTCCTTATTCAATATTTTATTATCTTATGGCTCATTAGTGTATCAATTCTACCCTTCTTGGCTTTGCTATCCCCACTTCAACTCAGCAAAAACATTTTCACGATAACCGGATACGTGGGCTATTTTATTTTAGGTATATACCTTAGTTCTGTGCAAATCCGCCGTAGAACCGTATTAGCATTTATGTTTTTAGGAATCACTTTAACAGCACTTGGTACTTATGTATTGGCAGTTACCAATGTTAGTGCAAACATGTACTTTTTCCAAGAGTACCTCAGTCCAACAGTGATTCTTACATCCGTTATGGCGTTTCTTCTGTTGCTCACAATTAAACCACACCCTGTAGCATCATTGTCACTTCAGCATGAAACCAAACCCAACATCTTTAGTAAAATTCTTAAAGTCATCAGTCAAAATACCTTAGGCATCTATTTTGTTCACGTTATGGTAATTGAAGCCATACAATGGGGTCTACTTGGATTTACGCTCAACCGTGAAACACTCCACCCAATTGTTGAAGTTCCACTATTGTTAATTATTACACTGTTTGCTTCTCTTGGCATTATTCTCTTGCTCAAAAAAATACCTAAAGTAAAGAAAATAGTTACCTAACATTCCACATGATTGAGTCTTTTTTTGTGAAAATTTATATTAAAAACTTGTTTATAAAAATAATATACAATTTAAACAATAATATTGCTGTGCGGAACATAACTTGAATAAAAAAATTTTAAGTATCTTATTAACCTGTTTATGTCTTTTTTTGTCATTAAGCATTATGGCCTGCTACTACTTAACTGAGCAAAATGACTCAACAACCATTCGTGTTGCCTGTGTCGGTGATAGTCTCACCCAGTCAACTGAGTATCCATATGATCTCATGAACAAGCTTGGTGGCAATTACACGCTGTGCAACTTTGGTGTTGGCTCTACCACAGTCACATTAGCCTCAGAAACACCATACATGAATACTTTAGCATTTAAAGAGGCCTTGAATTTCAAACCAAATATTGTAATTATCATGTTTGGTACCAATGATGCTCAACCCAGTCTTTTCCAATATAACAGCACTTTTGTAGATGACTACATAACATTGATACAAGCCTTTCAAAAACTTTCTAGTAAACCCGAAATATGGTTGGTACTTCCGCCACCAGTTTTCAGCAACCAATCAGAACTTATAAGTTCTGAGTATTTCGAACAGACAATACTTCCAAAGATCCAACAAGTTGCAAACAACACTAACCTGCCCATTATAGATGTGTATTCACTATTGATTAACTATCCAGAGTATTTTCCCGATGGTATACATCCAGAGCGTCCAACAAATAACTTTGGCAATGAACCTGCTGCACAGATAATAGCTACTGCAATATACGAAACTATAACATCACAATAACCTTCAATTCTTCCACAATTTATTGTTTAGGCTCTTTTCACGTAACTGGTTTCTTTACGGTTTGTAATTTTGGTGTCTGCTTCAACGGACGTTGTTATCCAAGTATTTCCACCAATTACTACGTTGTCTCCTATGATTGTATCCCCGCCCAGCAATGTTGCCCCACTGTAAATCACTACGTTGTTTCCAATTGTGGGATGACGTTTGTGACCTTTGATAAGGTTGCCTTTTTCGTCTTTAGGAAAACTCAATGCTCCTAAAGTTACGCCTTGATATAGTTTTACGTTTTCACCAATTTCTGTTGTTTCTCCAATAACAACACCTGTTCCATGATCTATAAAGAAGCTTTTACCAATTTTTGCGCCTGGGTGTATGTCAATCCCTGTTAGTGAATGCATGTGTTCGCTCATGATTCTTGGAATTAGTGGCACACCACGAGTGTATAGTTCATGTGCTACGCGATAAGTTGTTATAGCCATTACACACGGATAACTTAGAATAACCTCGTCAGTGCTTACCGTAGCAGGATCGCCATTGTATGCTGCTTCTATATCACTACTAAGTGTTGAACGGATTTCTGGGAGTACTTCCAGCAACTCCTTTGTAACGATTTGTGCGCGCCTCTGGCAAATGTCTCTGGGGCATTCGTTGATGTTTCTGCAAATGTATTTGAGACTTTTTTCTATCTCGCTTGTTAAACGAGTATAAATGGTCATTAGTTTAGTTCCTAAGTGATATTTTATATTGACTTTACTGATTTCTGTATCCCCAAAGTAACCTGGAAACAAAACTGAGAAGAGATCTTCCAAAACCTCGATAACAATTTTTTTAGATGGTAAATCTTTCCCTTCAAGATGATCCATCCCGCCAAAAATATCATAATTAGCTACTATCTGGTCTACAATAATGGGTAAACCCTCTTCAATCCATCGCTCTTCACCTTGGTGATGGTTCTTCATAAGTATCTCAACCATTTTATCTGTGCTCCAACACTTCGACTCCTCAGTGCAATCACTTTTTTTGCATTCTTCACAATTTTTAGCGGTAGACAAGTTAGTTTTTGGTACCATTCTGGTTCCTCTTTATTATATGTAACTTGGTAAACGATGAATATAAAAAAAGCGTAAAAAGAAAAGAGTCTTGTGAGTAAAGGTTTATGGTTCTGTAAATAGTGCCGTGCTCAGATATCTTTCTCCAGTGTCTGGTAAAATGACAACAATGAGCTTGCCTTTATTTTCTGGTCGTCTTGCAACTTTTATCGCTGCAAACAATGCTGCGCCAGCAGAAATGCCTAATAACAAACCTTCTTTATACACAGCCATTTTTGCAGTTTTAAATGCGTCTTCATCTAAAACTTTTATAACCTCATCAATCAAATCCATCTTTAGAACTTTAGGTACAAAACCCGATCCAATACCTTGAATTTTATGTGGCCCTTTTTTACCCCCGCTTAAAACGGGTGAAGATGCAGGCTCCACTGCGATGGCTCTGAAGTTTGTCTTGAGAGGTTTTATGTATTGGGCTACGCCCGTTATCGTTCCACCAGTGCCTACACCTGCTACAACAATATCTACCTCGCCTTCTGTGTCTGCCCAAATTTCTGGGCCAGTTGTTTCCATATGAATTTTTGGATTGGCTTCATTTCTAAATTGTTGTGGCATAAACGCGTTAGGTGTATTTACGAAAAGCTCTTCTGCTTTCTTAATGGCCCCCTCCATGCCATCAGATCCTGATGTTAAAACTAATTGTGCTCCAAAAGCTTTGAGAAGTTTTTGTCGTTCAATGCTCATGGTCTCTGGCATAGTTAAAATAAGTTTATAACCTTTAACAGCTGCAACCATGGCTAAGCCTATGCCTGTGTTACCGCTTGTCGCCTCAATTATGGTTGAGCCTGCTTTTACAAGTCCCTGCTTTTCTGCTTCTTCTATCATAGATTTGCAGACACGGTCTTTAACACTACCGCCTGGATTTCTAGCCTCTAATTTTCCAACGACGGTAGCGTTTAAACCATTAACTAACCTGTTTATCCTTACAAGTGGTGTATTGCCAATTGCATCAAGCACGTTCTCATATATTTTTACCATTTTAACCGCCATATAGTCTAATAATAGTGTATGAACCTCAGGACGTTTTCTCATCCTAAAAAGACTAACGCGTTAAAAGTAATAAACAAATCCTAATGTATAAACTCCATTTAAAGTAAAGCCTTTAATGTGACAATTAAATTTATATCACAATATATCTTCAAATAGAAATACAATGTAAAAAGCGGAGGTCGCCCAGCATGGCCAAAGGCGTAGGACTGAGGCTCCTATCCTGCAGAGGTTCGTGGGTTCAAATCCCACCCTCCGCACCAGTCTGTCTAAGTGCAGTTTTTATGTCATGCTTTGGTTTCTAAATCCTCAGAAACAATTCACCTTTTAAATTCTCAAAGCGGAGTGTGTTTAGCTCTTCTCAGAATTATGTTGCCATTTCACTTGTTTTTTATTACAGTTAGTCTTTTATGTTGTTTTTGTCAAGTGAACTGTTCTTTTATGCACGGTTGTGTATTATATTTTAGCAAAATCTATAAAATCGCGTGAACTAAATACGTACTTTAAGTGCAGGTCAGTGAAGCTGTCAAGTTAATCTGTGTGATTATACCGGCGTTTTCAATGGTCTGTTGTAACTATGCTAATCGTTTAATGCGGGTTATGTCTGTGTTTTTTAGTGACTATAGGGTTTTGTTTTCTGTTTTTATGTGTGTGATGTGTGTTGTTTGATGTATGAAACAGGTTGTTTTTAGGGTGTGTTTTGTTAATGTTTTGGATTATAAAATTAATGTTATTCTTTAATTTATAATTGATAGTCGTTAATTTTGTTCGGCATGTTTATGTACTAGAAATATGTTTAACTGAAGAGGAGCTTAAGAATGGAAAATCAAACAGAAAAAATCAAACGTTACAGTGAAATGGCCTGTATTTTGTTAGATGCTGCTTTTGTTGTATTTATAATCATTGGTATATTAGAAGTAACTGCTTGGCTCTGGTCGGTATTGGGGTTGCAGGCAGAAATTGTAACAGTCAATGGCTTAGAAATTGTGTTGCCTCCGCTTTTATGGGAGTCAGGCGTTGACTCGGTTATGCACGGTTCTATTCGGGTTGTCGGGGTTAGCGATTTTCTACGCACCGTTTCTGCTCTTGTTGGACTTTGGTTTGCAAAAAACGTTTTCAAGCTGCTACAAGTAAATGGCTCGCCTTTTCGTAAGGATGTTGTGAAGGCATTAAAGAAATTATCAATTGCTTTATTATGCATGGGTATGGTGACGAGTATTATTTCTTTGATTGCCGCAGGAATTGTTTGGATGCTTTGCCTGATTTTTAATTATGGGTGTTCGCTTCAAGACGAGAGCGACACAACCTTGTGAGAGGATACGTATGGTAATTATTTTGCGCCTCGACAGAGTTATGGCAGATAGAAAAATGTCTCTAAATGAGCTTGCCGGAAAAGTAGGAATTACAAATGTGAATTTATCAAATATAAAAACAGGAAAAATCAGCGCAATTCGTTTTTCTACCCTTGATGCTATATGTAATGTTTTAGATTGTCAACCCGGAG
>JAITMO010000210.1 GCA_031277345.1 Candidatus Bathycorpusculum soli | reverse complement strand
AATAAAAGTCGAACTAGTCCCTGCCCCACTTACTATTCTTGTAAACACGAAAAACCACCAGTTTACCTTGCATAACCACACTCTTATCTAACCTCAGTAGTTCCGAAAGTGTGATTTGTTAAATAGTTACAGCTCTGCTTTTCCCTCTAAACGACACAAAAATCAACACCCACACATCATTAACACCGATAACAAAACAAATCTAACAAAAAACAATCTAAAAACAACACCATAAAAAAACCATCTAAAAAAGCAAACAACAACCAAAAAAAGCAAACACTAACAAACCACCAAACAACAAAAACTTTTTCTCACAACAAAACTACGGCGGACCACGATCAACCCCTAAAACCAAAAGCAAATACACATAATCCTCACAAAACCCCCCACACTCACCCAAAAACCACCATTACCATCACTAAACACATCACCATCACGCTTAACCGCACAAAAATCATACAACACCCACAAATTCTCCAAAAAAACCATATACTCATAATAAACAAACCGCAACTTCTCATTCTTACTAATAGTTAAAGCCCTAAACCCCTTATCCACACGATAACCCGTCTCAATACCCCAACGCCGACGATACACCTCCGGCAACTTACTCCAAACCCTAACCGACTTCTTAAAACCCAAATTAGTCGCAAACGCACCATAGAGCTCCAAAATATTCCTAACCTTACGCTTACGCTTCTTAAACCGATGAATAGTCACATTAAACCTGACCTGTCTATTCCCCTCACCCTTACAAAAACGTCTAACACGTCCCTTCTTAGTCGTAAAATAGTCAAGAATTGCTTCTTTAACCTACTTAGTCTTCTTTAACGCCACTAAATACTGGTAACCTGACTTGTCTAATTCGAGAAGAATTTCGTGCCAACAAAATCCCCGATCCAAAAGAATTACATCCACTTTGAGATTTAGTGTTTTAGCTTCAGCTAAGAGCTGTCGCACTGTTTTAGCCATAGATTCAGCGTCAAGGTTTCCACGTTTTATGGGTATTGCTTTAATTGTGAAGCGACGATGGGTGGTTACTATTCGTAGAGTGGCCCAGGTGTGGAAGTAGCTTGTTCCTTGTTTGGGTTTGCCTCCGTTTATCCATCTTGTCATTTTTCCGTAGTAGGGTATGCAGGTTAGGTCGATTGCGAGAGTGACTTTTTTTGTGAAGGCGCTTTTGTGTTTGGCTTTTTCTAAGACTGTATGGTTGAGGTTGCTTAGCATGTTTGTGGCGTTGTGGTGTGGTAGTTGTTTTAGTCGGTATAGGAAGGTGTCGCTGTCTATTTGTTTGAGGTTTAGTTTGTTTTTTTGTTGTTTGTTTTTCTTTTTTGTTGGTTGTTTGTTGTTGTGGTGGTGGGTTCTTTGTAGTTTTTTGTTAGACGTTTTAGGCCGTTGTTGGCGTAGTTGTTTTGTAGGTTTAGGTATGTTAGGGCGCGTATGATGTCGTTTGTTTGATATTTGCAGTTGGGTCTATTTGGGATTTTTAGGTGTTTTAAGGCAAGATTTAGTGAAAAAGTAAAAAGCCACGTTAGACTCTTGTTTATACCTTGAACCATCTTTATTGGCCTCCTTAACAGATAGTCAATAAAGCATGGTTCTCAAATTAACGTTAACGGTTCAAAACACTTTCGGAACTACTGTACAAACTATAGGGTTTAAATAGCGGAAATAATTTCGGGAAAAGATAACTTTTGAATGTGTGAAAAAACTAGGTCGTGTCCTAAGTTAAGTGAAATGACAGTTGTCTTTTGAAGAACCAAAAGTTTATGATCAGCCCTACAACAATTTTATGCATAAGAGACGATTTTGAAAACCTAATACCACGCCTAACAAGCCTACTACACCAAGTACGCAAAGACAAATGCTTACGCTCAACACACTGCGTATTACGTTTACCCGGCATCACAACACTTTCAGTGATACGAGTTTTATAAGCAACATTCTCATCACAATAAACAATACTGATACGAAAAGGCGCAAGTAATGCCCGTAGCTCTTCAAGATACATGTGTTCCCGTGTGCCAAAACAATACGCCAACGAAACACCAGTGCTATGATCTATGGCCCACCAGAGCCAACACTGATGGGCCTTGTCTGAAACAAAAGACCACATCTCATCAAACTCTGCCTCAGCCACCAAAACCTGATTAGAAGAAACAATTTTTACCACAATTCCCTGGTCTTTTAGGCTACGTATATAATTATAGTTTACTTGCCAAGACCAGTCTTTTGTTTTTTTAAAATTGCCGTGACTGTATCTTTAGAAATACCTAGTATACGTCCAGTTGCACGTGTGCTGGTACCGTCTACGGCCATTTTTAACACTTGGTTACGAACATCTGGCAGATACGCTTTGTGAGTGTATTGTTCTATAAAGTTTCGATGTGTGCATTCTTTGTTGTTGCAGTTGTAGACTTGTTTTCCGGTTTTGTTGTGTCCGTTTTTTGAAACTTTGTCACTGCCACAAAATGGGCATGTTACTTTTACAATCTTTGATACCATGTAAATGCTGACCTGATTGACAACAATTAATCACCACACATTAAAATACTTTATGACACGACCATTATAAGAGGCACACATTGCTCCATTAACTGTAATTTTTTTGCTGATTGTGTCGGTGTATATTGCAGCCTGATTTGCACCTACTCCCATTAATCGCTCACATGCTTTTTTTGCAGGGCACCAATCAGAGTGGTCGCATATTTTTGTATTGAAAACGATTTGTCCCATTTTTGCTATTCCCATGTTATCGCTGTTTTTAATGTTATTGCTTTAACAGGTTATAGATATTTTGGTAGGGTTTTGGGACAAAAATTATGTTTCTTTGGAAAGTTTTTTTAACCTAATGGTTACTCAATAAAAGACAGACAACACTAAAACTTAAAAATAGAAAAAAGGAAAATTAGCGAAAAAGAGCCGATTGGTTATGGCGATATCGCCATGAACGGACGGGTTAGTCCCACCCCATCCATCAGACAGCGAAAGGCTTATGCAATGCGAAGTAGTTCCATCGCATAACCCTCAAGCAAGATAGCTATACCATCGTCAAAGCATATTTTTACAGCCACACAAAGTTCTTATCAATTGTTCTTGTCGTTGGAATAAAGTTCCCCAGTGAAACCATTGTATTTGTACCGTCTGCAAACTGACGCCAATTATCACTCCTACCAGATATATTAAGCGAAAACGAACTGAATGCAAACCTAGCCTCAAATGGCCACATAGGCGCTGGAGCACGCTATCTCAGACCGATATCTTCAATTGCCCACAGAGCAAAACCTCCTGCAAACGAACCGGAGTGAATGCCTTTGGTAACACCATTGCTTCCTGACACGATACAGACTTCTCGCCAGACTCCATTGACCTTTGCGATAAGTTGTAAGCCACCACTACCAGCATTTACAGAGTCAGTTACAGTAAGAGAAAATAATCCAGTCCAACCAGTAGCGCTCATCGTAAAGACCCTGTAGGATCCCGCATCGTAAATATCATTTGAGACGGAACGTGCATATACATAGTAGTTTCTGTTTTGTAGATTTGTGAAAGTCCTTGATGATTGCCATGCAGATAGCCCAGTTCCATCGTTTGTAGTGCTGATAGCATATTCCACATTTTGTCCTGTCGTTGTTGTCAACGGCGAAACAGTTAATGTACGGTATCCAAATGACTCCAACATCACCGTACCGTTCACTGCCCCTCCACATAGTTTAGCAGCGTATGTGACATTCAACCCATGCCAGAGCGAACCTTCCACACCGTACGCTGTAGCGCCACGGGGAACAATAGCCCTTGCGCCTACGTTTACACCAGAAAAAACACCTGCAACCACTGAAGGCGGCACCACAGACTCAA
>JAITMO010000202.1 GCA_031277345.1 Candidatus Bathycorpusculum soli | reverse complement strand
AATCAAAACGTGAATTACCATGTTTTACTTCTGATTTGATGAAAGTAATACCTCCTATACACCGTTTCGATTGCAGATACTCTAAAAATACTTTGTTGGGTGCTTGACTATCAATATTGATAAGGCGCTCATTTTTCCAAACGGCAATCAAATCATACATAGTTTTACGCTCAAAATTATCTGATTTTTGTAAAATTACCTTTGCACCAGAAATAAGTAACTCTTTACATCGTCCAGTGTTTTTCACATGAGCAATAACTACAGTGTCCTTAACGTTAATTTTAGCTATAAACCGGTTGTGGCGAGAAAGAAATATTCCTTCACAAACATTTTGATACATCATTTCTTGACAAAATCTCTGTTCCTTGCTAAGCAAATTAGCGTTTTCTTGCTTTTATGATTTGCTTAAAGTCGTTTTTGTAAACTTCTACAATTTCAAATCCATTACTCACTACCAACTGTTGCAATCTTTGATGACTAAATATTCTATTATCACCTGCTCTTATTAAAGGAGAAACAATATAGTCAGTTAATTGCCGCAGCCCCATGGAAACCACGGTTCACCTATAACTAAAAAACCATCTTGTTTCAACACCCGCCTTGCTTCCTTTACAAAATTATCTGCACTATATAAATGATGAAGAACACAACATATTGTCAGAGTATCAAAGGTGTTGTCGTCAAAATCTAATTTTTCCCCACTTGAAACCTTAAACGTAACATTTTTGTACTTTTTCTGGCATTCTTTAATCATGTTGGGTGATATGTCAATTCCGTAGGCTTGGATTTTAGCTCTACAACTAATCGCATATACGAAATCACCACTTCCACAACCTACATCAAGAACCTTATCCCCATTTGCTACTGTACAGGTTTTGAATAGTTTTTCTTTAACTTTTGCAGTGAATTTACCATCTGCCGTTTGATCATACTTGTCGGCAATTGAATCATATTTTTTAATTGAATATTTCTCGTTCTTATTCATCACGATATTTTCCTTGCTTTTTTCTTGTCACCTGTCAAATTTACTCTAATAGCCCTGGTTATAGTTAGTGTTTGTGGTAGGTAAGTCTTTGTTAGGGTTGCATGAAATGTTTCTTTTCTTTAACTTTTTGGATTATTTAGACGTGCATACCCAGCATAGAATGTTCAAATATGTACGACAAAAATTTAAGAGTTAAATATAGTGCTTTAATTAACAAAAGATGTTTGAGTTTGATGTTATGACTGAATTAGAAATAGCTATAGCGGCTATGCATAGAATTTGTAAAAATGCAGGAGCAGAGCGTGTAAGTGAAGCGGCAGCTAAAGAACTTGCAAAGGCCCTTCAAGAAATAGGTATAAAAATCGCCAAAGATGCCTTAGACTTTGCAATTCACGCAGGCAGAAAAACAATCAAATCCAAAGACATAGAAATCGCCGCCAAAAAATCATTGAACAAATAAACACAAAAATATCAAACCTTTTTCCTTTCACTCTTATTTATTTATTCTCTATTGCAACTGGTTTTTGGTTTCAGCTAAATGAGTTAAGTTGCAACATAACTGCATATTTGTTATTGGTCAGATAAAAGGGGAATGCGATTAACTTCTTTTATTGTGTCAAAATCTTGATCATCACTAATAATTGTTAATAGTTCTCGACTAAGAGCTGAAGCAACATGAATAGCGTCACGAGGTTTTAAATTATATTTACCCATTAACCCCTGCGCCTGACTAAGAATATTTTCATCAACACTTATAAAATATAAATTGATAAACCCCAGTAGTTTCTTACCCTGACTTAACGCCTCATCTGCACCCATAGTTTTTCTAACCACCCAAACAACCTCATCCCAAGTCAACACCGACGTATAAGCAGATAACTCACCGATAGCTATGCTTTTTAAAAGTTCACTTGCCTTCTTTACCCGAGAATCCATTTCTATAGAATACAACACAGGATAGAGAAAAACATTTGAATCAACATAAACCAGCTCTTTCATTAACTTCGTCCTCTAGTAGCTCTTTAATGTTTACTGGTTTTTTTAGTTTCGCAGATGCTGTTGTTATAAAATATTCTGCATAGTTATCGTTGATTTTTGGTTTTTTTATTATGATTTCTTTTTCTCGCAACTCAAAGATTACTTCTACGCCTGCTTTTAATGCTAATGCTTCACGCATGTGTTTGGGAATGACAACTTGACCCTTAGGTCCAACACTTCTAGTAGTCATGTTATACAACCAATTGTAATAAGTGTGACATATTATTTATACTTTCCAACTATGTGGTGAAACTTTTTTTAATATATGTTTAATATTTTTGATGTTAGTGACGCGTGTTTTTTTAAAGTTTAGGGGTTTTATTGATTGATGTTAAATGTTTGTTGTTAGAACTAGTGATTATTGAGTGAGGTTAAGGCCGTTTCTTGCGTCCAAGTTGGAGTCTGCTAATTCTATGTCGTGTTAGATATGTTGCATCGTTTGGTAAGCCGTTTTGTTTTCTTATAGTTAATAGTAAGGATGGTTGTGTTGTTGGACGAGTGTTAGAACCTGTATTCAGTAAAGTTTTAACAAGAAATCACCTATAATATAACAAGGTGATCAAAATAACATATCCAACAGATTTAACAGATACACAATAGAAACTAATTGAAGAATTTTTTACAGTCATAAAAGGCAAAAACCTACAACAACACAACAAAAGAGACCTTGTAAATGCAGTACTATACCGCAACAAAACAGGATGCCAATGGAGACTATTACCCAAAGATTTTCCAAACTATGCCACAGTATGGTCATTTTATCGTCGCGCCGTCAAAAAAGGTGTTTGGGAAAAAGCAATGGACAAAATGGTCCAAAAAGTACGAGTTGATGCAAATCGCACCCCAGAACCAAGTTATGGATTAATAGATTCACAAAGCGTAAAAACAATAAATAGCAATGAAAATCGCGGTTTTGACGGGGGAAAAAAGTAAAGGGACGCAAAAGACACATAGTAACTGATATTATGGGAAATTTACTTGCTGTAAAAGTTCATGCTGCAAATATTGCTGATACGATGAGTGGTTGTCATGTTTATCAAGCTGTTAAAAACAAGTATTTGACGATTAGAGGTGGGTGTGGTGATGAGGGTTATCGTGGTATTTTTGTAGAGTTTGTTTGGGTGAAGTATGGTG
>JAITMO010000055.1 GCA_031277345.1 Candidatus Bathycorpusculum soli | reverse complement strand
TGAAAATGTCTTGAAAAGCGTTCAATTAGAAAAAACATGTTCTATGTATAATTGCTTGTGTTATACATATGTTCTGATTATCTGTTAAACTCCATTTCAGAATGATTTTCCGAAACCAGGCACGATTAGCGAATATTTCATAAACCTATGTGTAAACATTTTGGGATTTTAGATCCTCTTTACTTGTTTGCCAGAGCGCGTTTACTACGTCGATGTCTTTTACTATTCTGTGCTCCGTTTCCGAATATTACCATTTCACAAGTTCCATTTTTTCGTTGCAGCTTTTGTCAATTACTACATCATCAAATGCCACTATATCATTACTTTTATCGATTTTTTTGCTTGTGACCTTCCACGTATCTTTAGGTTGCGCCTTTGCGGAGGATAGTCAGCGTGATGCTGTCGTGAGACAATGTCATGCTTTCGGGAGCTACCTTACTTAGGCTAAGCGCCGAAAAACGTGACGATGTGACTTTGCGAAATGAGCAGTAAAGGTTTTTGGAACATTTTGATTTTGACATAATGCACCTCACTTGTTCTTTACTGCTTATTTTCTATATTAGACCTCTCAACCCCTCTATGTGCGAAACTCGTGGTAAATTCAAAGTTACGGCCAGAAATTATGCATTATACTGTTATTGGCTTGTCACAAATTTTTGGCTATCTAAAAGAATTACCATTCAACTTACTTTAGGACACTACCAAATAAAGTGTTGTATGTTAATGTTGTAGAGTAGTGTGTTTGGGTTTATTTCTCTTTGATTTCGCATTTGAGTTTTTTGATGATTTCGTCTGCTTGCAGTGCCTCGATTTTAAGTGTGTATAGTTGGTTTGATGTGCGAAGTTTGAGTTTAACGTTTTCTTTGTTTCTTTTAACTTGACAATGCTTTGCTTTGGCACTTATCGCCACGAAGTTTTCTACGTCAGTTATTTCTGATGGCATGTTATTTTTCCTCTTGTTACCGCTTTGATGGATGCAATCGTGTTTTTATTTGTTTTGGTGTTGTTATCTTGCTGATGATGCGTTTTTGAGCGTTTAGTTTAGTTTTGGATGACTATTTAAATTATAGTAATACAAATTATAGTAATACAAAGGTTAGTAGTGATAGTATTGTGTATCTTGACGGATGTATTGGTTGTTAATTGCTAGATCTTTTCAAGTATTGAGGAATAGTTTGTTTAAGTGTGTGTTTGTTGTAGTTTTTGTTTTTGTTTTGTGTGTTAGTTTGTTTTCGGTATTTTTTGTGTTGGATAATTCGTTAAAGAATGGTTTTTCTGGGATTACTTATTTGGGTGTAAGTTTTTGTGGCGACAATGTTGCTGAGGCCAAATTGTTAGTTGATAGGGTTAAGGATTATACGAATGTTTTTGTGTTACAGTCAGGACCTATTAGTCATAATGAAACTGCGACTGGGGAGATTTGTGATTATGCAGTGTCTCAGGGTTTGTCTCTTATTGTTTATTTTGGATGGTTTGCGCCTGATCAGCCTTGGCGTTATCCGTGGATTCAGAATGCTACGCAAAAGTATGAGGATAAATTTTTAGGGGTGTATTATTATGATGAGCCCGGTGGTTCACAGATTGATTATGATTGGACAAGTTATTTTAATGGAGTATATAATAACTTAGAATCGGGTGGAGATAACTCGCTTTATCAAAATATTTCAGACTCTATTAAGGGTTATTTGAATGGAACGATTCGTGATTATGATGCAGAGGCTAACATATTTACTAACCATCTACAAAATCATGTAGACCTTAATCTTTTACGAAAAGATAATATTACCACTTTTGTTTCAGATTATGCTCTTTACTGGTGGGACTATTTAGGTGGATATGATGTTGTTTTTACTCAATTAGGTTGGAATAATTCTGCAATCCAGGAAATTGATTTAATCAAAGGAGCAGCTCATTTACAGAGTAAAGAGTGGGGCGCTATAGCTACTTGGAAATATTCTAATGAACCCTATTTAGGTAATGGTGAAGAAATATACAATCAACTCTTACTAGCCTATAAGGCAGGAGCAAAATACTTGATAATTTTTGATTATCCAACAATTGATGGAAACCCCTACGGCGTTCTTACCGACGAACACTTTGAAGCCCTCCAAACTCTCTGGGTGGACATAAACAATCCTGCAGCTAAACGCCTAACCAAACCCGAAGCCGTTTTAGTATTACCTAAAAACTATGGAGGGAGCTTGCGTCACGCAAAAGACCGTGTTTGGCTCTGGGGCCCAGACGAAAACAGCCAACAAATCTGGGGCATTACATAAAAATTAGTAGACCAGTATGGCATAAACATAGATATAGTATACGATGACCCTCAATTTTCTGTGACAGACAAATATAACAAAGTTTATTACTGGAACCAAACCCTGCCGTAAATTTTCACGTTTATCTTCTTATTGTTCTTGCGTTGTAGAATCTTTTTGTTGCAAACGTAAATAATATAGTTTCACTATACCTGTGTGGTGAATTGTTTATGCAGAGATCATACTCTAGATTGCTTGGGATAGTAGGTAAGCCTAATACTGGTAAGTCTACTTTTTTTAGTGCGGCCACATTGGTAGCTGCTGATATAGCTAATTATCCTTTTACAACTATAAAACCTAACAGAGGTGTTGGTTATGTGCGATCTTTGTGTGTCCATGAAGATTTCAAAGTGCAGGATAATCCTAGAAATTCGCTTTGTATAGATGGTACACGTCTTATACCTGTGGAGCTTGTGGATATTGCAGGTATAGTTCCTGGTGCTTGGGAAGGGCGGGGTTTAGGTAATCAGTTTTTAAGTGAAATTTGTCGGGCTGATGCATTAATTCATGTTGTTGATGCGTCAGGGGGTACTGATATTGAAGGTAAATCTTGTAAGCTTGGTGAGCATGATCCTTTGGAGGATGTGGCGTTTCTTGAGCGGGAAATCACCTTATGGATTGCTAATCTTTTAAAGAAAGAATGGCCTAGAATTGCGCGAACAGCTGAGTCTGACAAGAAGGGTGTAGCTATTCCTGTGGAGGAGCGTTTATCTGGTTTAGGTGTAAAAAGGGTTAGCGTAACTGAGGCTATTAGATATTGTGGTCTAAATGCTGATAAGGCAACTCTTTGGAGTGAAGAAGATTTTTATCGGTTTGTTGATGCTATACGTCGTATTTCTAAACCTATGCTTATTGTTGCAAACAAAGTCGATTTACCTACAGCTCAGGCAAATATTGAGCGGTTAAAAAAGATGAATTATATTGTAATCTCTGCGTCTGCGGAGGCTGAACTTGCCCTAAGGCGTGCGGCGGAAAAACAATTAATTGAGTATAACCCCGGCGATGCGAATTTTAAAGTTTTAACTCCTGAAAAATTAACAACTGGACAACTTAATGCTTTAGAGGCTATACGTGAAAAAATTTTATCCATGGAAGACTCTACAGGAACTGGTATACAGACGGCAATTAACACTGCCTATTTCAAACTGTTAGATATGATAACAGTTTATCCAGTTGAAGACCCAGAACACTTAACTAACCACGACGGACAAGTACTACCCGATACAT
>JAITMO010000044.1 GCA_031277345.1 Candidatus Bathycorpusculum soli | reverse complement strand
TGTGAAATATGTAACGTATTGAGCGCAAGTATCTAATGTTTCGTACAAGACTTTAACGTTTAGCTCGTAAAACTATTTGTTATTCCAAATCACTAGAAATGCATACAACTCTCTTCGGGCTCCTCATAAACACGTTAGAATTTAAACATCAACTATTCTGAGGCATGACCCAAAATTGGGAGTAGTTCAAAGTAATGAACTAAAGTTTACTACGTTACCAATAATGTATCAAGCTTTTGTTTTCCCTTAAGTTTACTGCGCTGTTCTTTGTTGACATCATTTTTATTATAGTGTGCGTATATGTTGGCATCTTTTTTGAACCCCAATCTTTAAGTTTGCCCAGTCAAAATCTGTTAAAGCTGTTGCAGGCAAAGACACTTTACAAGTTAAAGGTCGTTGGTTCAAGCACAACTTAGCAACCAGCTTTTAACAATAATTATTTTGATTTGCCTGACTTATAATGTGTTGTTAATATTTGTAATCGTTATGTTTTTGAATTAATTTGAATATTCCATAACTTATAAATGCAGTAAAAATAGCACATAGTGCATAAGTGAAAGTTTTGTCTCTGGGAGTATCAATGATGCATCATGAAAAAATAAGTCCAATTGTTTCAGTTATTATAGCTACATATAATCGTGGTTATTTATTAAATCATGTTTTAGAGGCTCTAACTAATCAAACCTGTGATGATTTTGAAGTATTAATGGTAGTGAAACCTAGCGGTGATGGAACTGAGCAGATAATTGAGACATATCGTGAAAGATTAAACATAAAAATTATTGTACAAAATCACGGCTATGTTACAGATGCATTAAATCTTGGACTAAAACATGTAAAAGGTGAAATTTTTGTTTTTATAGATGATGATGCGATTCCTTTTCCAAACCTTATTCAAGCTCATATACTGTCGTATTCCGAAGATACAGTAGGGGCAGTTGCAGGTGATGTCATGCCTGTTATTTTAGATGGCAAAAAAATTTGTCAGTTCACAGGTGTTTCTTCAGAAATTATACCGGCGAAAAACTCTGGGTCTGATTTAATTCGAAAGCTCAGACACCGTCCTCTGAAGGGGTTAGAGAATTACTTGTTCTATATATCAAAAGCAGGTTTTGTCTCTTTTAATTATGACGTTGCAGATGTAGCACGTGATAATAAAATAGTTTATTCGCTTCTTGCAAAAGGGGCAAATATGTCTGTTTCATCAAAAGCAATTGCAGACTTTCAGTTTCCCACTTCGTGTATTGTTGGTTTAACGTTTGAGCAACAATTAGCTTGGTATCTGTGGAAAAAAGGATATCGTGTTATTTTTAATCCAGCGTTAAAGGTTTATCATATACATCATGGTCAATCATTGTCACGTAACATCAAAGACGTGAAAAAAAAACGTGTTCATTGTGCTGAAAATAGTCTTTTGTTTTATAGGTTACATGGCAGTGAGCCAGAGCTTTCGATAATGCATAGAATAGTATGGTTGTTAATAGATCCATTTATTGATATTATAAAAATTTGTATAAACAAAGAATTTTCTCGTATAAGCATGTTTAAACACAAATTCTTTGCTGAACTAATAGGTCTGCGGTGGCTTATCTGCAAAAAATTAAAATTGCGTTATTCGCCACTTGTGGATTTGGAGAAAATGTTACAATAAGTCTGTTAAGTATTTGGTGAAAAGAGGTGAATGGAAAGTTACCTTCTTGTTTTTAAAAAAGGTTAAGTAATTAACGAGGCTTATTTCTTATACAGTTAAACTGTGTTTCAGTTTATGTTCTATGGGTTGTAAACATATGAAAGTTTGTATGATTTCAGGTTTGGCAAAGTTCTCTGGGGGTCTGGAAAATGTTGTTAATGAATTAAGCAGAGTTTTGATTAACCACAATGATGCAGTTGTTAATATTTTTGGCCGAAGTAATCACGACTTTGTGGACTCTGAATATAACCGGAAGGTAATTGGTGTTGGTCCTTGTTTTTTTATTCCTCACGGCATAGGGATACCTTGGAAATTTGAGTACAGTTTAAAGACTTGGCGAAAAATCAAGGCTTTTGGTTCCTATGATATAATTCATGGTCATGGAGATAATTGTCTTTTTTCTTCACTGTTTAGGGGGGGGGGATAAAACTCCTTTTTTGATGACTTTTCATGGAACCATGGCAAAAGCTATGGAGGGTTCTACAGATCCGCGTGATAAGTATTTTTCTTATGCTGAAAAAGTAGCTGCTGATAAATGTGATGTTGCTGTTGCATGTTCTATGGCAGTAAAAAACGAACTTGTTTGTTTTTATGGTGTTTCTCCTAAAAAAATCAAAGTGATTCACAATGGAGTAAACGTGGAAAAGTTTATGCCAATTGATAAAAAAGAGGCTAGAAGAAAACTTTCGTTACCCGAACATAATACATACGCGCTTTGGGTGGGTAGTAATCCCTATCGGAAAAGGCTCTTTACGGCAGTTGAGGCTGTGGAAAAATCGCAATGCTCAAAACTTTTAGTTGTAGGAATAACAGGTGTAAACTCGGGAAAAACGATTTTTCTAGGAAAATTATCTGAGCAGGATCTGATTGCTGCTTATAGTGCAGCAGACGTTTTGCTTTTTCCAACGGTCTACGAAGGCTTTCCAATGGTTGCTTTAGAAGCTCTGGCTTGTGGGTTGCCAACAATAGTCTCAGAGAAATCAAATCTGGGAGAAATAATCACCGAAGGCAACCAAGGATTTGTTATAAAAGATAACACTCCAGCGGCGTATCAGGAAAAAATTGATTACATTATCAATGATTATGCTACTCTAAAAGAAATGTCTATTAATTGTCGTAACATCGCTTTAGATTATTGTTGGCAAAATCAGACTGAGCAGTATTGGTTGCTCTATCAGCGACTTTTGAAAAATCGGTGACATCTTAGGAAACGTCTGTAAGTAAAGTTGACGTTTGTATGACTTGTGATGCCTAAATAGAATTATTTATCAAGTTTATTTATTAAAATTCTTTAGTAATTACGCTAATCGTAATGTATTTTCTATAGGTACCTCTGAAAACACATATTCTTAAATTCCGCGTTTTTTAGGCACTATGTTGTTAGTTGTTTCTATAAATTTTGCGTGATGAATTTTAATTGTGAATAACGTTTAATTAACGATTTTTTTATAACGGGATTAATGCGTGTGCATAGTACTTAATTATGTATTGCTATGTTATGGAAAAAGCGAGAAATAAGCTGTATTCTGTAATTAGGGGTTAAAAATTAATGGGTTAGTAGATTTTTTGCAGACAGTGCCTAATTTTCATGAAATTTAGGAATTAGACTCACAATAACTTTCACGATCAACATCTAAATTTAAGAACAACAAACACAAAACAACAAGCACGCCCTCTACACGCCCTTTATGGTCTTCTTTAAATTAACTAACTATCTAACAAAAAACACAACGTTTCAAACTATACAACAAACCCAACGTAACACACACAAAAATCTACGAACCATACAACAAAGATCACTACAAATCTAACATATACTCAAACACGCGCTCAATTCTACAATGCACACAAGCAACAAAACGATTTCTCACCTCCATCACCCGTCAAGGGCGTGTGATTTAGAGAAGGGCCTGTTTTTTTAGAGAAATATATCGTCGATGTGTACATTGGATATTATTTTAATGCTTGAAGATGAAAAAACCCTGATAAAAGAAACCAACAATTTTGTCCCAAAGTCCGAGTTGGCATAAAACTTTCAAACTAAAACAAAGTACTATATATAAACCAGTTTGTTGGTGATATAAAGTTAGTTGGTTAGACATCATTTTATTTGTCTAGATTTAGAGGGGATGCGTTTGAAGGAAGAGTTAACGTTTAGAGACAAGGTGGTTTTAGCTGCCCGAGATGTGGTGTCCTTGGCTCCTAAACTTGGTTTGATGAAAAAGCCAAATCATCATAAGAATGGTGTTACTTTTATTGTAGCCGTTAAAGATGGGGAAAAGTGGATTAAGTCATGTCTTTTGTCTATTTTGAGTGCGGCCGATGAAATCATAGTTATAGACAGTTCTGTTGAAGATAATACTACAAAGATTGTTGAATCTCTGGCTGTAGGCAATTCTAAAATTAGACACGTAAAACTTTTTTATGATGGTTACGATGCAATCGCGCTTGCTCTTCATATTGGTGTGGCACTTGCTAGATATAGATGGCTTTTTAGATGGGATAGTGATTGTGTCGCCAAAAGTCCTGAGGTAATACAAGAATGGGTGGATCGATTAAAAAATCTTAACCCGTGTGCTTATTACGCAATTGACTTATGTCGTGTTAATTTGAGAGTGGATATTGAACATCAACCTTGTTCTAATTCGGATCAATTTGAATTTAATGGTGTAAGAATTTTTACGTGGCATCCTTCCCTTCGAGGTATATTGAAAGATAGTATTGGTTTAGAGCAGGTTGTGGGTGATAGTGTATGGGGGCAGCGTCTTCCGCTTTTTTACAAACTTATACGATGGTATGAGCCATACATGTTTCATTGTGATATAAAGAGTCCTAAAAATTCATTGTTACGAAAATATTGGTTCGATTATATGTTAGAGGGATCGAAAGGTGCTCGTTTTAAAAGCTTGGAAGAATATACTGCATATCGAGTTCAGCAAGATGAGGGATTAACTATGGAAGAAGGCATTAAGAAACATATGGAGTTTCTTCTAAAGGACACTATGCCATATGACAAAGCACGATTTGGAGACTTGCCTAAGCTATTAAAAGACAGTCAAGACAAGCTTAACTAAGCTCTAAACTAGGTGTCAACCGTAAAAAACCTTGTTTTGTTATTTTGTCCTCTAATTACAAAATAAGTAGTGGTGGTGATTTGTTCTTTTATAGAACTTGTGGTGTTATATAGACTCTATTTCTAAAACTTTTATTTATGCCTTACAATTAGAACATATTTCGCAGAACTTTATTTTTAATGTTTTTGTGTTATAAACAGTATGTTTCGCATTTTTTCTTTCACGGTTGCATAATGTGCTCTTTATATTTGAGGTTTCTGGAGTGTTTATAATGTGATTTTTTTTGGGTTGAATGCTGTAATTTTGGTGTTGCGTATGTAGCGGCCGATTCTAGGGATAAGCCCTGTTGCGTCTGTGCCTAATTTACATGTGAGTACTTGTTCATATAGTCCCAACTCTTCTATGTTGATGACATCCCGATTTAGACGTGTGCGTTCTAGTATTTCCGTAATTTCATCAGTTGTGGTTCCTATAATTATAAGTCGATCTAGCAGTGATTTTTGCCATTTTTTTAGTGTTTCTATTTGTGTTGTTGATAATTCTGCTTCAATTGTGTTTTCAGTTGTGTGTATGGTGTTGATTTTTATACTTATCGGCAAGTTTGTGTTTAAGGCGAAGAGTTCAGATATTTTTTTAAGGGATGTTTCTTTTCCGTTTAATAGTTGTGTTTGTAGTGTAGTAAGTGGGATGTAGGTGTGGATTTTTTTTGGTTCTAATATACCTATGTCAATGTTTAGTTTTTCTGTGTTGTCTATTTTTTTGATGTACCCTTTTAATTCTGTTTCTGTAGTGATTTCATCTAGGTTATTTGGGCAGGTGCCGATTTGTTTGGTGATGTAATTTTTGGCTATGTTTTCATCTTCACCTGTGATTTCTATTTGTATCCATTGGTTATTTGGTGTGTTTAAAATTTGTATTTGGGCATCTATGTCTTCAAATGTTGTTTGTAGAGATGTTTCTAATTGTTTAAGTTGTATTTTATTATATACTTTGGTGAATAAAGTTAGTAGTATGGTCAATTAATTATCTGCCTCTAGTAAACTGGTTATTTCGTTGTGGAGTTTTCTAATTCTTTTGGCGGCATCATATAGTTTTTTGTCATAAAACTGGTTGATTGTTGTTTCTATTGGTATGCGAATGGTGCCCCTTATACACTTGTCTGCGTAGCAGACGATTTTTTCTTCCAACGTTTGAGGGGTGTAGTTGTCTTTTGGCCAGTTGTGTTGTTTTGCTTCTTTAGATGTGATGCCTGCGCCTACATGTCGTTTTATGATGCAAACTATTGCATCAGGCAGTCCTTCTGCTTGTGCGAGTTGCATACCTTCAATTGCATGATTTATGCTATGTGTTTTAGAGCGACCTATATCGTGTAAGAGTGCCCCAGCTTCAATTAATGCTACGTTAACTGTGTATTTTTGTGTAAGTTTTTCTGCTATT
>JAITMO010000031.1 GCA_031277345.1 Candidatus Bathycorpusculum soli | reverse complement strand
AGACGGCTGGGGTGGAGATTTTTAATGGTGTTTTGTGTGAGCGTTTGGGTCGTTTGGTTAGGGAGGGTTAGTGTTTTTCTAAGGTGAGGGGGCGTCTTGTTTGTAGTGTTGAATTGTTCAAATTTTATTGGCATTTTATTAATGAGTTTAAGCGTGGTTGTTTTCCTGCAAAACTCAAAGGTCTAACGGATCATTTATGGTCTTGGCATGAATTCTTCTATTTCAAATAATCTACCTAAATTAGGACACTATCCAAAAATCTTACCCAATATAGGATGGTGGAGAGTTGTACTTTGAGCATGCATCCAATTGCATTCATGGATAATCCGACAACATAGAGGTAGAGGGCAAAAACACGTTTTGTGTTGTTTTTATCTTTTGTTTGGGTGAATTAGGTTTGGCAGTTTTTGCATTTGTAGCGTTGTCTATTGTGATTAAAGCCTGCTTTTACACAGCGCTAGTTTTCACACTTTGGACATTTCATAACCATCGCAAGTACAAAAAACTAAACCATCTCATAATCCTTTTTTGCAATACTCTCGTTTTTTTGTTTGTTTGAAGTAAAACTTAATTTAGCGTTATTACTGTTTGATAATATCGGTGTTTGGTTGGCGTGAACCTGAAATATATCACATTATCAATAATGTTAATAGTTGTAATAGTTATTACTTCAATGATAGGTTATACAGTATATAATTCAAAGACAAATCCGGTTGAACTACGCGTGTTTGTTGCATCTAGTTTAACTCATGTTGTAAAAGATATGACGACACAGTTTGAAGAAGAGCATAATGTAAAGCTAATAATTAATACCGACTCGTCAAGTGCACTCTACACTCAAATCATTTCAGGAACACCGGTAGATGTTTTTATGTCAGCTGATCAAAAATGGACAAATCAACTGCAAACCAATGACCCTGGATTATTAAATGGTCAATACAAAAATTTTACCACTAACAGTTTGCAGATAATTTTAGCACCAGGCAATCCGGCAAACATAACCAGTTTAGCAGATTTAACAAAGCCTAACGTAAAGCTTGTTCTTGCCGCACCGACAGTTCCTGTAGGAACATATTCAAATAACACTATTTGGAAAATAGACTCCACTTGGGGAAACCCAAACAGTATACAATATGTAACTACAGGAATTTACAAAAACTTTAACACGTCAATTTATCAAAATGTTGTTTCATACGAAAATAGCGTAGAGCAAATAGTTGGCAAAGTCTCCTTGGGTATAGGCACCGCTGATGCAGGCATTGTATTTGTCTCAGATGCCCTTTATAACACAAATATTTGTGCATCGGTTTCATTTATAGAAATTCCATTAGAGGTTAACACGAAAGGAACATACGGCATAGGTGTAGTAGGTTCAACAGAGCACCCTGAGATTGCACAAAAATTTATGAATTATTGGCTCTCTGAAGCCGGAAAAGAGTTATTGATAAAATACGGCTTTAACTCCTAACACAACAGTTACTTAAGGACTGAAAAAAACTTGATTTATACACCAAACAGACAATTACAGCAAAACAAACAGTCAAAAATTTCACAATTAGCAGATAAAACAGTATTTACTTTTTTTATACTAATTGTTGCAATATATGTTATTTTTCTTGCTTTACCCTTAGTGTCAATTTTTTTAGAGTTCGATTTAACACAAATAAGCTTACATCTACAAACTCCAGAAGTAATAGACGCTATAAAACTTAGCTTATATACGTCTTTGATAGCTACATGCGTATCTATCTTTTTAGCCGTTCCCACAGGCTATTTTTTAGCAACTAGAAAATTTTACGGCAAAGCCATTATAGATACACTTTTTGATTTACCTTTAGTATTACCTCCAGCAGTTGCAGGCATAGCATTGCTGTACACTTTTGCGCCCAGAGGACTTTTAGGACCCTTGTTTAACAGTTTAGGCATAACAATATCTGGCTACACCATAGCAGTTGTTATAGCAGAAACCTTTGTCGCCTCCCCCTTTCTAATTAGAGCCGTAAAAATAGGTTTTGAAAACCAAAATCGAACCCTACATGATAGTGCAAAAATTTTAACGGGTTCTCGGCTAAGAGTTTTCTTTACCATATCATTACCCCTTGCAATGCGAGCTATCATTTCAGGCACAGTAATGACGTGGGCTCGAGCAATGGGCGAGTTTGGAGCAACGTTAATGTTTGCCGGAAATCTGCCCAGAATAACTCAAACTATGCCCTTAGCAATTTATAATATGCTCTACACAGATACCGCATCAGGTTTAATGTTAGCTATTATTTTGATTTCTATCTCGTTTGCAGTTATAATCATTGTAAAACTACTTGAACAAAAACGATATGGGGAACATAAATGATAAAAATTGAATCCTTATCAAAAGCATTTGGCGAGAAGAGTGTAATAACTAATTTAAATTTAGAAATTCCAAAAAATAACGTTACAGTGCTTTTAGGGCCTAATGGCAGTGGTAAAACAACTCTGCTAAATATGATTTCAGGCTTACTACCGCCAGATAGGGGACGTATTTACATAAATAATCATTTAGTTAACGGCGATAAAAAAGGAACAAAAACTGTTAATGTTAAACCGTTTGAACGTAAAATTGGTTATGTCTTTCAGTCAGTTTCCCTTTTTCCACATATGAAAATCTATGATAACATAGCTTATGGTTTGAAATCACTACATTTATCTAAGGCAGAAATTAAAACAAGAACCATTAACATGCTAGAATTTGTGGATCTAACAGACTTTGCACAGACCTATCCTAATCAACTAAGCGGAGGACAACAACAACGAGCAGCAATAGCACGATCACTTGTTACAGAACCACAACTTTTATTGTTAGACGAGCCCATATCAGCGGTGGACCCACAACATATAGAAACATTTAGATTAGATCTAAAAAAATACCTTCAAACATTGAAAATTACTACATTATACGTCACACATAACTTGAATGAAGCTTTCATGATGGCAGACAACATTGCCATTTTAGGAAATGGACACATAGAACAAACAGGAAATCCCACTGAAATTTTTAACACACCAAAATCCACATTTGTAGCAAACTTTTTAGGATTTAACATTTTTAAAGCCAAAGCCGTCAAAGAACAAAACGGGTACTTAATAGTTAAAGTTAAGAACATACCGCTATTGGCTATGCTAGATTTAAATTTAACAGAAAAAAACATTATACTAACAATAAAACCTGAAGACCTTACAATTTCAACAGAAAAACAAACCAACCACAAATCAAATAATAATCTGTTAGGAACCATTACAGAAATAGAGCAAACACTTTCAACCACACAATTTACAATCGATGTGGGCTTTCCAATTAAAGCAAAAACCACAACAACAGCAACTAAAAATTTAGGTGTTACTATTGGTGATAGAGTGTATGTGTCTTTTAGTTCTGAAGTATTGAATGTATTTTTAGAAAAATAAACCCTATCTATAGCGGATTTACTTTTTATAGCCGTATAACATAGTGTAATCATAGCGTGATTACACATTGGTTAGAACTTGTCTTCAATAGCGTAGTCTTCTGAGTAGTGTTGTTGAGTGTGCTATCATTATTATGTTTTCTTCTGATTTTGTGTTTATTTCATAGTCTTTAGATAAGCGTCTATATCAGGTTAACCAGCTAAACGTTCTTTCCATGCACCATCGTTTAGGTAAAACAGACCAGCCTTTAGGTACAATTTTCTCAGAAATATCACACTTTCTTCCCAGCTCTTCCACAAACCCCGAAAACGTTCCCCTAAACCCCTCATCTCCACAAACACCCAAAATAAACAGATACTTCTCCAAAACAGCCCTAAACACGTCGCAGCCTGCAATTGTATCATGAATTGTATATTAGTCATCGTGGTCGGTATGGTAGTTTGGAGGAGTTTGTTATGTGGTATAATGAGGAAAAACCGCATGGTTCGCTTAATCTTTATATCGCTGAGACACCTAGTCAGGCGTTTGTTCGTAAGATGCGTTCTGAGATTTGGTTGGGTTTGGCAGCAAAATTGTTTGAATGGTGAAAAAACATGAAAAACAAAAAGAATATTAATGGCGAAATAATTTCGGGACACCATATGTTTTTTATTTGTGTGATTGATGAGTTGTTTTAGAGGCATGTGCATTTGCAAATTTTTTACTCCTTTCCTCAGCCCACTTTGCATCAGCAGTCATACCAAGCCGACCATACACTTGACACAACACACCCCAAGTAACCTCACGCCAACTACACCTAAATTTAAGTGCTTTCTCAAAAAAGACTAAAGCCTCATTATATCGCCCAAGCGAAACAAGAATACATGCTTTAGTATCATACCCACATGCATTAGTAGGATCACGATCAATAGCTTTCTGCGACAACTCTACAGCCTCATACAAATCCTTCTCACATTCATACAATTTAAACGCTGAATCGTTAAAAACCTGAGCCAAATCCTTTTCATCAAAAACCACAAACCCGCCACTATTCAACTCAGTCAAGTATAATCTAAACTCCTCATAAGAACTATCCCTACGAATAATATCAAATTTTACAAAATTAAACACAGGGCGAGCCTGCTCAGGCACCTTTTCCAAAGCTTTATTCACAGTGTCCAAAGCACACTTTTTATCACCTTTAAGCAAATAAGCCCATATAAGCGATAACCAGACAGGAGAATTAGAGACATCATGATGAATCGTATTATCAAGCAACTCAATAGCCCGATCATATTCTTTACGCTTAATAAGACGACTAGCCTCAGCATGCTCAAGCACACCCATTCGCCTATTCAAGCATTGCACCTGACCTAACAATTTATCATACAACTTATCCTGAGTTGAAACATTAGCTCCAATATCGCCAATACATTCACCCTGAACAGCAACATCTCTTTCAACCTTACTCAAACGTTCATGTAACTTTTGCTCGTTTTTCAGTACCAACTCAAATTTGTCAACACAATCCTCACGCGGACCACCACATTTTTTATCACTCATAACAATCACTTCTGCCCTTGCCTTTTTTCACGAATACTTTTCTGCTCAGCAACAGTTTTTTGCCATTCAGGACTATTGCTATCAAATTTATTCAAACGTTCTTCCTCAGACTTAGAAATAGCCTTGTTAATCTTAAGTAACTCCTCATAAACTTCAGCATTACGTTGCTGTAATGTTTTTGTTACTGTACTCAATGTTATCGACCCAAGTGATGCAGGTAACGCACCTAACAATAAAATAGACGCCCCCTGTAAATAATCTTGCGGAAACACGCCAATAGAAAGCAACACCAAAAATTCCGCAACAGAGATAACAACAATATCCAACAGTACCGAAACTAAAGATACCAACGCAATTACCGCAGATGATTTAGTCAATCTGCAAACATCTGCAACAGTCACCGCTAAAATTATCCCAGAAAAAACAAGAACATAAACAATAAAAGATTTATTCACTACAATACTTGATAAAGAATCCGATGAATACCAAAGCTCACTAGAAGTAAGATACATAAGCGTAACAATAGAAATTACGCCAATTAACCATAGAATCCGAATAGACGAATACCTGTTTTTAAAAACTGTTAAAAAATCATACCCAGCCATAGCAATCATTCAACCCATTTCAGTTTGCCTGCCTCAAAAGCTTCAAGCATATCTTTTATACGCTTAATCTCCTCCACATTAAATACCTGCTGACCCCCACCACCAGAAATGTTGGGCTTCCAACAAATGTTTAGATAATCATTATACACTATCGGGTATTTTTCCTCTATCTCATTTTGCAAAGTTTGTAAATACACACCATCAGATATTCCAATGCTTTTGCCCATGATGAATTTAATTTGGAATTCATTAAACTGGCATCTGCTCAGGCGCGACATCAACCATTTACGAATATTATGGAACCTCAAAGACCCAGCCGTTTTAAGATTAGCATCTTTAGCCAACCTGTAAAGCATCTTTTGCACCCCATCAGCCGTAATAGGAAACAGACGCGGATCATCATCAACACGCACCGCCAAATATTTTTTAAGACACTCCACCGCCAAAGGATTCAAAACACACAACCGATCAGCCCCAGTCTTCTCACGCCTATCCATGAAAAAAATAAAACGTTCCCCATTCTGATCCGCATGATCAATACGCCTCTGCACCTTATCCCGCCGCTGATCCAAAAACATACTAATCTCCCACCCCTGACTACACGCAGTCGCAAGTAACGCCTTCTCAAACGCACCCCCAATCTCAAAGAGCAAACGCAAATCCCCATTACTAAACACATGACTCGACTTATCAACCTCACCCGTAACCAACTGATTACGCCTAAACTTTATCGTAACATCCTGACTCGTCAAAAAACTACGCATAGCAATAGTGCTAACAGAAACCATCCCATCAGACACACCCTGATCTTTTAACTTCTTTTGAAAATCCAAAATAGTCTGCTTAATCTCACGCTGCGAGAGAGCAACAAACTCCGAAGGAGACATATCAACAGTCTTAAAAAACAACCGAGCCGCATAAGTATAATTACGCTTAGTCTTAGGTTTTAAAAACTCGTTTAACCACGACTGAACCAAAGGATCAGACGTAACATCAGGCTTAACATTAGAGACAGACATACCACAACATACGTAAACGCAATTAAAAAAGGTTACTGCAAAACAATACTAACAGTATTTCCTATTAAAAAAAGACTCTCCATCCAAGCAAACAAAACACATAAAAAGTAATGGAAGTACGCGATAAGTATTGTAAAGAACAGTAAGGGGAACTAGATGTATCAACTATGTATTGTTTGATGGAAGTAGTATTAATTGTGGTATGGTACGTTTTTGCGTCAGGGTATTTTTTGGTGAATGGGTGGATGTTTATGTGTTTGGTGTGTGTTTTGAGTGTGTATCTGTTGTTGGTGTGTTGGGTTTAGGGGGTGTTATAGTTTTTTTGCCATTTAAGGGATCATTAAGTGGTTGGTTGTTTGGTGAGTATGTTTTGTGTTGTCTTGTGCCAGTTATTGGGGGTTGGTGATATTTTGGTTTTGGGTATTTCGTTGGTTCATAAGGTTAGGGGGGTTTGGGTTCTTTGATTTTAAGGGTGCGTCAGTTGTGTTTTTGTCTGTTTGTTTGCTTGATTTTAATTCTGTAGAGTTTGTTTGGTTGAAAGTGTAGTTGTATTTGTGTAAAGTGGAGGTTAGGTTGGTTGATGTTTTACTTGTGGTTATTGAAGAGGATTAGTTACTATAGCTATGTCAGATGTTAAAGGTTGGATTAAGCATTGTGGTTATCGACTATAAAAAGTAAATCTGCTATA
>JAITMO010000023.1 GCA_031277345.1 Candidatus Bathycorpusculum soli | reverse complement strand
GAAGCAAACCAGTCGCACAAACAAACTTGCACTTTAACTAAAAACACATACAAACAGTCAAAATAAGAGAGTTTTCACCTTTAGGGAGATTTACAAATATTTGTTTCATAAGAACCATAAGTAGTGTGTGGAAAATACGTTAAAAATCAAAAAAACATTACCAAAAACAGCTCTAACCTCCAATTGAAAATGTAAAAAATCAAAACCACCTCCCTATACGTGAAAACTCTCAAGTACACCCACCTAAAACAGCGAAAGGCCAAAAAACCTTTAGTCAATACGATAAACAAAAGAGTAAGCCCTGAAAAAGCAGCTTTCAACCTTAGATAGTGAAAACAAGATAGTACAGGATTTACGGCAAAAATTAGATAATGTTGATAAAACTATTGAAAATCTTGTACAGCTTAAAGAGTTTGGGATTCTATATGCACCGAGCTGTTACATAAGGTGGTTATCGAGGAGTGGGAAAAAATCTCCTTCTATCTAACGGCGGGACAAACGGAAAACCCCATATTTTTCCCAATAACCGCTCCTTTAGTAACCGAGTCGATATTCTGCTACGCTTTTTATAAATACAACCTCGACCAGATTATACTATTTACTACAAAAAAGTAACTGAGGAAAAATAAATGGGCTATCCCTCCACAACACATAGAACACGAGGAATCAAAGTTCTAAAAGCAATATCCTCACCCCTCAGACTACAACTTTTAAACTTACTATTTGACAAAGGCGCCCTCTCATACACTGAGTTAATGAATTATCTTAAAATGAATCCAAATCGAGACGCAGGGCGCTTTGCATACCACCTAAAAGCCCTACTAAAAACCGACATGGTAGGCGCCGACTCAGAAACAAAAAAATACTTTCTAACAGAGTTAGGCAAAATGCTTCTTGACATAGCCGATAGAGTTGAAAAAAAAACCGTAGCAAAAAAAGGCATGATAGTTCGCACCTCACGCTTTACCTTAGAGGAATTTGATCAAAACAAAATCGCCAACTCATTAATTAAAGAAGCTAAAGTACCTCCTGAATTAGCCCAAAAAGCTGCAAAAGAAACCGAAAAACGCCTCATCAAATCCAAAACAAAATACGTAACAGCAGCACTTATACGCGAAATGGTAAACGCCATACTAGTCGAAAAAGGCTTTGAAGACTACCGACACAAACTAACCCGCGTAGGTATGCCCATACATGAAGTAAACATACTCCTCGAGAACAAAGACCACCCCATAGATGCCACAAACTTACTCACCAAAGCAGCACAAACCGTACTAGGCGAATACACACTACTAAACATGTTCTCCCGTGATATAGCTGACGCACACCTCTCAGGCAACATAAACATAGATAACATAGGTGATTGGCTCCTAAAACCAAACGAAATAACACACGACATACGATACTTTCTTCAAAATGGACTCAAACTAGATCACACAACAAAAACAAACATAGAACCACCACAAACATTCGAAGCCGCCTTAAACATCACACTAAATGCTCTCATACATACACAAAAAGAAATCAGCCAACAACAAACCATAAGCTACTTCAACACCCTACTTGCCCCCTACACAATGAACACAGATACCAAAACCATAAAAAACCAACTTCAACACTTCCTACAAAACCTAAATCAACACACAAAAACTACAATAGAAATAGATCTAACCATCCCACCACAACTAACAGACAAAACCGCCATAACTCCAAAAAACCAACAAAACAACAATACCCAAACCATATACAACAATTACCAAAAAGAAACTCAACAACTAGCCGATTTATTACTCCAAACATACCATGCACTTACCACCGAAAAACCCCTAACAAACCCAAAAATCATCATAAGAATCAGCCACCAAACCATAAACAACCCAAACACACAACAACTACTCCTAAAAGCCCACACCATAGCTACACAACAAGGCATGATCTACTTTGCTAACACAACCACAAAAGAAAACACAACAGCAACCTTTTCCTCCACAGGCACAAAACTCATAACAGACATAACAAACGACTGGGAAACTGACACACTACGCACAGGAAACATAGGTAGCGTAACCATAAACCTACCACGCATAATACAAGAAGCCGAAAACGACAAAAACAAACTATTTGACATACTAAAAGAACAATACGACATAGCAGCCCGAGCACTCAACATAAAACACAACACACTAAAACAACTCGGAAAAAACACGCTCCCCTTCCTCCTCAAAAACACCCACAGTGACCCATACCTCCGACTAGACAACTGCACAAAAATTATCAACCTCGCAGGCCTAACCGAAGCCATAGAAACATTCACCAAAAAAAACATACACGACACAGAAAGCCAAAAACTCTTAAACGACATAACACAAACCCTTACAACCATCCGACAAAAAAACATTCGAAAACACGGAAAACGCCTCTACAACACCATAATCAACAACAAAGAAGCCTCAGAACGACTCGCACAACTTGACATCGAAAAATATGGCATAGCAAAAATCAAATACACCGGCACACGCGACAAACCCTACTACACAACAACCCCACGTCTAAAACCCCAAACCAACACACTAACAATACCAACCGAAGAAACAACACTATCACAAAAAATATTCGAACTAACCACCAACGGAACATTAACCATTATCAACCTAGACACAAACAACATCACACCCGAAGAACTTTTAAACCTAACCCGACACCTAATTACCCAAAACAAACCCATAGACTTCTTTACCTACAACAGAATCCTCACATATTGTCGCAACTGCAAAAAAATTTGGTTTGGCATCCAACACAAATGCTCAACCTGTAACTCAATGAGCACCCTAAACATCATCGACCAATTCAACGCAACATAACAAAAATCTACTTAACTACACCTAACACCAACGCAAGAATTGCCATCCGCACAAACAACCCATTCCCCACCTGCTGAAAATAACGCGCATGAACTGTCTGATCAATTTCAGGCACAATCTCATCCACCCTAGGCAACGGATGTAAAATAATCATATCTTCCTTAGCATTCTTAATAGTTTTTTTATCTATCTGATAAACACCCTTAAGTTTAACATACTCTGTAGGATTAGAAAAACGCTCTCGCTGAATACGTGTAACATACAAAACATCAGCTTCAGGTACAACTTCTTCCAAATTCTGTGTCTCAATTACTGAAATTTTATTTTTAACCTCTTTTAAAATATTTTTTTGCATCCGCAAAGTATCAGGCGAAACCAAAAAAAGCTCAACATCATAATTCATCAACGCAATAGCAAGCGAATGCACAGCCCGTCCATACCTTAAATCCCCTATAACAGCAATTTTAAGACCATCTATCCGACGTTTTTCCTTCTGAATCGTGTAAAGATCAATTAAAGCCTGAGTCGGATGCTCCTGAGCCCCAGTCCCAC
>JAITMO010000195.1 GCA_031277345.1 Candidatus Bathycorpusculum soli | reverse complement strand
AAATCACATCAAGCAAATACCGCAACCGAAGGAAAAGGTTTGGTTTGCGAATGGCTTTGATTTGTGGTATCATTAACTATGAGAACAGACTTGCGGATTAGTTTCCGTGGAGGTCTATTGTTGTTTCGGGGTCGGCGGCATCGGTATCGGCGGCACCAATGACAGTGTAATCGTCATCGGTGTTGTTGGTGTTTTCATTATTGGCGTCGGCAGCCGTGTCCGTTGTGATGGGCGCAGCTGTCGTGTCTGCTGTATCCTCTGTTTCTGCCGTACCATGGGCATCCGGCGGGTTGGTCGTGTCCTCGTTATTCTCCGTGATTATCGTGTTTGCAATGAATTTCAAAAAATAATTCACCTCCTTGGCGGGTCGGGTGCGTTTGTCGCAATCTCTCGCCGCCGCGCCAAAATTCTTTCTTACTCAAAATCTCAATTTTTTTTGAATGTGTCCTGTGTGTCCTGTACACATTGGGTGTACTGTGTGTCCAAAGCTTATCGTGTGCCATATCGCAGACCGTTCTTCCTGCACCGGGTTCACCTTGGGAACGAATTATGAAACTGTCCAAGGGATGGGTCGTCCTTCCGCTGCGTATTTGTATCGTCTTGAAGGGCTTGTGGGCCCTGCCGATATGGGGGTATTTGGTTGTCAAGGTGCGGGGTTGTGGGGGTTGTGCTTGTTTTGAAATATTTTATTGTGTTGACAGCTTCTCTGTGGCAAGGTACAATTAACTTGTTAGGGGTTGGCTATACCACACAGCGATTCAGCCTAATTTTACAATGGGTTATTTTTGAGAAACAACCCGTTGTAGCAATATTGTAATACGGATTTCTGTCTTTGTCAAGCTTTATTTTACGGTTATCTTAGACGTATATCTGTATGGATATGGAGTGGTTTTATGAACATTGTTGAGCGAATTCTAGGCTTGATTGAGCGTAACGGAATAACGGCAGCACACTTGTTGCGCGAGACCAAACTGCACAGCACAACTATTTCGCAGTGGCGAAAAGGGGTTTATAAACCATCGGCTGATGCCATATTAAAGATTGCTGCTTATTTTGGCGTGTCTACCGACTTTTTGCTAACCGGGAAGGAGTTTGTTGATGCGGATATCCAAAATTCCACTGGCATTAAAATGCCAGTGGAACTACAGAAAATTTTTGTTGATGCTCAAGAAAACAAGTTCGACATGACCCAGGCCGAACTTAATGAGGTAGCCGACTACATAAATTTCATTAAACTAAAACGAGAAAAGAAAAAAGAAAAACATCAAAAGAAAACAAGAGCAACACCCGATAAGTAGGTGTGCTCGGTAAAAAAATGCTCGCTAAAGCAGTTGTTGCTCAAAACTATCGTCTGCACCCCCAAGATGCGATGGGGCGTCGTCCCCATCCATAAAAAATATCGGAGGTCGTACTCCATCTGCAATAACTGGCGTGCAGACACATAACACCATAGACACCCCCAGGAATATTGCAATCAACTTCCTTTTCATTTTTCGTCCCCTCCTTGATAGAGCATTCGTTTAATAATGCTGTGGGAAGTTTTTATCACATCTAGAGCTTTGCTTGGTTCTCCGAACTTTTCGTAGTAGTTACCAAGCTCCTCGCATAACGCCAGCATTTTTGTATATTCATATGCTTCCTCCAGCCTTGGTAAGACATTGGTTGTAATGTAGTCTGCGTTTTCCTTAGCTTCCGCTGTAGCTGGGGCTTGGCATAAACCAATAAAACACCGCAATGTTTCGGACAGTAGTATGTATTTCTGATTTTCAGCATAACGAGAAAGTTCTTTTATACGCTCCAGAGCATTAAGAGCCTGTGGATAGCGTCCCATTTTCGCAGTACACCACACAATTTGATACATGGTTTCAAGATAGTGTTCACTTCCTTCTGACAAACGTGTAGCGGCCTTGTTAAGGTAATCTATGGCCTCTGCCCATTCCCCTAGGAATCTATGGGCAAATCCGAAATTGTGTAAGATTTGACCGATGATTAATCCATTCTGCCCATTCAGAGCACCTTCCGCTCGCGCAAGACATTTACTCAGTAATGCTTTGGCTGCCTGCACTCTGCCGATTCTTATATAACTGACCGCCAACAAAATGTCGAAGTGTAACCTATACGCTTTCGTCCTATCATCACCGTGTGCATCTAGAGCTTGCTCTAAAAACGCAATTGTTTGGTGCGGTAGATGAAGGTCAAAGTAACAAGAGGCGATATTATAGTAAAGTGCTCCGTTAAATATTGGTGCATTTTCTCTGGCTTCGCCAAATGTCAAGGCTTTTAAGAAATCCTTGAGAGCCTCACTTGGATATCTAAGCACAGATTTCAACGAACCGGAATTTCTGTAAAAATAATATTGATTCTCTGCGTCCATGCTCGGTAAGTGTTTTTCTAGTTCGCGGAGTTTCTCCTCGGCAGCCTCTAAGTGGTTTTCAAGCAGGCAGTCCGAAACCTCAAACTGCCTGTATAGCATGACTAAATCCATGCAAGGGGGGAGTTGAACAATTGACGAAACCTTCTCTTGAAAATCTGTTGCTTCATCAATTTTCCTGTTTCTAATCAAGTCTCGCCAGTAGTAAAGACTCTCTTTAAAAACCCTCACTTCCTCATCGGATAGCGGTATGTCTTCTATGTCAAAAAACTTTTTCACACGGCCAAGTTGCTCGAAGTTGCATTGAAATAAATCTTCCTCTGCCTTTTGGATCTCCTCAACACTGCATTCTAAAAACTCTGCAAGCTCCGCTTGGGATTTATTCCTCCACTCTCTGATTAGCTTTAACCGATACCCGGACAATATAGTGTTGTTATTGTATGCGCCCAACACAACCCCCTCCTCCTGTTGCAAGTACGTACATTGCTTTGAATAATACTATAAGTTTACGATATTATAACACAAAAATTGCTAAAGTGAAAGGGGTCATTTTGTTCCGCTTTTTTTGAAGCCTTCGGCTTTGTTTTACATCAGCACGGTTAATTTTTCGATGGCAGGGACAAAAAGAGGTCATTTTGTTCCCCTTTTCGCTAATTTTTATCCGCATGTTATCGAACCAAACCTGAAAGGCTGCTTGATAACAGACGGGGTGATAACTCTTGAAGATCACCGCACGATGCCATCGACCCTGACTGCGTTTTCGTAATATGCCCCTATTTCCTGTTTCACTGTATACAGCATGGTTTTCAGATAGCTATGTACATGGGTTATGCGGTGATACTGCTCCCTGTATTTGATGAGTATGTGGTCTACATCCTCACTGTTTACCCGTAAATACTGTGACTTAACCATTTCACGTTTTTTATCCTCGCCGTTTATTTTAACAATCGGCTCTTCGGTGCATATAACATCAAGCATACAGTCAATTAAATCGTCCACCATCATAATGTCTCGCGGGCGATGAGCGACATAATGCGAGTAGTTAATGTTTTTTTGCAAAATTGCTCGGTATGTGGTATACGTATCCGGTGCAACTTCTCGTTTGGATACTCCTTTCTCTTTCGTTGGCTCTTGGATTTCTTTGTGTGCTTCGCTGTCATTTGTCGTTGTCGTGTCTGACTTTGACTTTGACTTACTAGAGTCAGTATTATTTAAGTAAGTATTAGTTAGGTTTGAAAATCCAACTTCTTGAAGTTTGATTTTCAAACCTCTTGAAGTTTGAAAATCAAACTTCTGTGAATCCATGGGGGTTTCAGGCACATCGTTATCTTTTGCTGAATATTTCAAGGAGGTTGCGAAATTTTTCACGTATAAAATATTTGGCTTACCGAGTCCGCGGCGTATGCTCTCAACCAACCCTTTTTTATTAAGTTCTTGCATTAGCGCAATCGCTTTGTTTTTTCCGCAATTCAAATCGCCCATAACCTCGTCCACGGTGTATATCAAGTACACCCTATTAAACTCATCACACCAACCGTTCTTTTTAGAAAGGGATATTCGATTGAGTAACAGGCTGTATAATATTTTGGCATCACTGGAAAGTGTTTTAAACTGCTCATCCTTTATTAAAAACCAAGGCATCTGCAAGAATTGATACTGCTCACCTTCATTCGTATAAAAATAATCATACGTCATTACTTTTAACCTCCCTTTTGCCTTCGATAAAACCTTTTATGTTTCCTTCTGTTAAATACAAACTACCGCCAATTTTTTGCGCATCTATCTTGCCGTATTTGATGTAGTTATGTATGGTTGTCTTGCTGACACCAAACATTTCTGCAACTTCCTTCACGTTATATAAATTTACGCCCAAAACAGTTTTCATAAGCCTGCTCCTTTGTTGTGTTTATTTTGGTCAGCCCTTATAAGGTTGTTGAGATACCCCGTGATGTTCGTTCGTTGCCGCCATGCGGCATCCGATATGTAGTCTCTGAGGTCAATATCGAGTTTCAGATTAAGGCGGTAAAATCCACGCTTTCTTTGTGTGTCCAATGTGTCCTGTACAGATGATGTGTCCAACCGTATATCATTGACACTAAAAAGCTTGTCTGCGCCTTTGACCGTACCCCTAAAATCTTTTTTAGGCATTTATCCCAACCCCTTCCTGTGCCAGGTATTCAGAAATAAAATCCATGTAGTCAATAGCGGGGTTACATTTAGGTGCATAATCAAACAAGGAAAGTTGTTGTGTCTGTGCTTCCTTAACCATAATGCCCTCTCGGATGATAGTTCTATAAACCTTAGTACCTAATTCTTGCGCCTTTACCTCTATCCCGTCTTTAATGTCTCGGTTTAGGATTGCACGAGAGCTATATCTGGTCATTAGTAGACCAGCTATACGTATATTGCGGTTACAAAATTTTTGTACTTTTCCGATTGTACTATATAATTGATTTAGCCCTTGCAGAGAGTAAATATCTGCGCCCATCGGAATCACCACGTCATTAGAGGCGGTGAG
>JAITMO010000190.1 GCA_031277345.1 Candidatus Bathycorpusculum soli | reverse complement strand
ATGGAATATGAAGCACTACACTTTGCAGCAGAACTAGAAGAATTTAACCCAACAATGCTTTGGAACCGCCTAAAAATTATAACCTTAGAAGACATAGGCCCTGCAAATCCACAAATGACACTTCTAATAGACACACTACAAAAACAATATCAAACAGAAAAATCAAAACTCGTTGAATCGTCACACAAACTCTACTTAACAAACGCAGTCGTATGCTTATGCCGCAGCCAAAAAAGCAGAATAAACGACGACTTACAAACCATTATTTACACAGAGAGAGAAAACAACCAATTTTTACCCATTCCAGATTTTGCACTAGATAAACACACTGCAAGAGGCAAAGCTATGGGCAAAGGAATTGACGACTTTTTTAACAACGGAAACAAACTAACAAACGAAGCTTTCCCCAATCCTTACACAGAAAAAGCAAAACAACTACTACTCAAAAAATAAAACACTACCATCCATTTCACCATTTTCCCTCAATCCATCCAAAAACTTTTTTACCAGAAAGAATTGTTTGTTTTAACATGTAGAGAGGAGTTGTGGTGGGTTGTGGATGAAAAATGGACAACAGATAATGGATGAAAAAAGTCACCCACACACAAACAAGTAATATAGCACATTTTACGTTTTAAAAATTTGCCAACATTAGACTCAGAATATACCCAAATTTAAAAAATAAAAAAATTGTCTATAAAAGTTCCTTGCCAAAATGCTGTACCTATTAGTACTGCGTTTGCACCGCTACTTATAGCTTTTTGTGCGTCTATATGATTTGAAATACCGCTTTCGCTTATTATAAAAGTATCTTTTGGAGCTGTTTTTATTAAATTAAGAGTTAGATCAACATTGCCGTTGTCTTTTTCTAGGTTTGTTATATCTTTATTGTTTATGCCTATTATTTTTGCTCCGATGTTTCTTGCTATTTGCATTTCTTTTTTTGTGTGTACTTCGACAACGGGTTTTAGTCCAATTTCTAATGCTTTTGTATATAGTTTTGGCAGGTTTGGAGTTGTAGAGCAGATTAATAAAATGCCTGTTGCGCCGCAGTTTTTAGTTTCATATAGGTCGTCTTCTGTTTTAATAAAGTCTTTGCGAAGAATAGGTAGTTTAACTGTTTTGGCAATGGAATGTAATAATTCTATTGATCCACCGAAATGTTTGTTTTCAGTAACAACAGATAGCCCTAAAATACCTAGTTTTTCTAAGTGGCAAGCAACCTCAATGGGGTTATGTTCTTTAAATAAGTCGCCATGTTTGGGTGATATAGGTTTAAAGTCAATTATGACTTTTGATAAATCAAAAGCTATGAGACATTTCCCTCAGTTCATTTAATTTTTTTAGTGCGGTACCGCTTTCGATAATATTTTGGGCAAGTGTTACACCTTCTTTAAAATTAGCTGCTTTTTCACCGACAACTAATGCGCCTGCTGCGTTTAGTACTATCGCGTCTTTATTTGAGTTTTTAATTTTTCCTTCGAATACGCCTTTAATTATTTTTGCGTTATCTTCAGGTCTGCTGGATTTTATATCGTCTAATTTGCAACGTTTTAGGCCAAAGTCTTCTGGTTGTATTTCAAAGATTGTTACTTCGTTGTTGTGTAGATAGTTTATTTTTGTTTTTCCTAATAGAGATATTTCGTCTAAGCCGTCTAAGCCGTGTACGAACATTGCGTTTGTGTAACCCATTTCTTTTGCGACGTAGGTTACTGTGTCTAGTAATTCTGACTTGTAAACGCCTAATAGGTGTCGTGGTGCGAATGCAGGGTTAATTAGTGGGCCTATGAGTGTGTAGAAAATTGTTTTTATGCCTAGGTCTGTTTCTGCAGGTAGGACTTTACACATGACGGGATGAAATAGTGGGGCGTATAGAAAGGCAATGCCTATGGTTTCGATCATTTTTTCGGCTTGTTGTGGGGTTAGGTTTATGTTTACGCCTAGAGCTTCTAGTACGTCTGCGCTGCCTGATAGGCTTGCAAGTGATCGGCTTCCGTGTTTTGCTATGGGAATGCCTGTACTTGCTGCTACTATTGCTGTTGCGGTTGATATGTTAAATGTTGAAAGTCCGCCGCCTGTGCCGCAGGTGTCCATTAATTCGTTAGAGATTTTTGGTTTTATTGGTACACAGTTATCGCGCATTGCTTTTGCTATGTAGGCGATTTCTTGTTTGCTTGCGCCTTTCATTAGTAGGGCTACTTGAAAGCCTGCGATTTGAACGTCTGAAACATCACCTTTACGGATAGCGGTGATTAGATTGCTTATGTCAGTTTCAGTTAATTCTTGGTGATGTGTTATTTTTGTTAATACTTCTGTATATAGGGTTTTTTGGGTGGTCATGTTTTTTTCACATCACAGTACACGCATATTTTAAAACATATTTAAACCTTTCAATACATACATGTACAAAACTGTACGTAAAATGTTAAGACAACCCCACCACCAACAACAACAGCACTAAAGACAAACAAACGTTACGTACATTAGACTCTAAACATTTTATAACCTAAAAAAACTAGCCAATAGTTAATTCTTTAACAAACTTTTCAATATACAACGCACTATTATCACCGTGTTCTGCAATAATTTTTACAAACGCACTACCCACAATCACACCATCAGCAATTTCAGACATTTTCACCACTTGCTCATGTGTAGAAATACCAAAACCAACCATAACAGGCACATCAGTTACTATCTTAATTTGCTTAACTATATCATCTAAACCAACCGCAAACTCACTACGCACCCCTGTTGTCCCCATCGAAGAAACAAGATAAATAAAACCTGTTGCATCTTTTGCCAACATTTGCACCCTCTTTGCAGAAGTTGGCGCAATCATTGTAATTAAATGCACATTATACTTTTTAGCAAACTCGATAACCTCGCCACGCTCTTCAAAAGGCAAATCCGGAATAATAACACCATACACACCGCTCTCATTACAATCTTTAAAAAACTTTTCATACCCATAAACAAAAACAGGATTAATATACGTTAAAATCACCATTTTAGAACAAACAGAAACAGACCGTAACAATTCAAACACTTTAACAGTTGTAGTCCCATTTTTTAAAGCACGCATATTAGCAGCTTGAATAACCTCACCCTCAGCAATTGGATCAGAAAAAGGCAAACCAATCTCAATTACATCACTAAACGACGCTAAAACATTAATAAACTCTCTTGTTTTCTCCAAAGAAGGATCACCCGCAGTAATAAAACTAATAAAACGTTTATTCATAGAGAACCTCACCCTTGTAGCGAGCAATTGATGAAACATCTTTATCTCCACGACCTGAAAGAGTAACTATAATACAACCCGTATAGTGTTTTGCAACTTTCATAGCATACGCCACCGCATGTGCGGACTCAACAGCAGGAATTATACCCTCAACCTTTGAAATATACTCAAAAGCATTAACTGCCTCTGTATCCGTAATTGGAACATATATAGCACGTCCAGACTTGTTTAGTGCAGCATGCTCAGGACCTATACCAGGATAATCAAGACCAGCTGAAATCGAATAAACAGGAGCAATCTGTCCATCCGCATTTTGACAAAACAACGACTTCATCCCATGAAAAATACCCACACTGCCATTAGCAACCGTTGCAGCATTCTTTGAAGTATCAACACCTAAACCTGCTGCTTCACAACCAATCAACTCTACAGCAATATCATCAATAAAATGATAAAAAGAACCAATAGCATTACTACCACCACCCACACAAGCAACAACTGCTTTAGGCAACTCACCCTCTGTCTCTAAAATTTGTTCACGCGCCTCTTTACTAATAATGCTCTGAAAATCACGCACCATCATAGGAAAAGGATGCGGCCCCATAACTGAACCCAAAACATAATGTGTATCTTTAACCTGCCTGGTCCATTCACGCATCGTCTCATTAACAGCATCCTTTAACGTTTGAGTACCAGACGTTACACAATGCACATTTGCACCAAGCAACTTCATACGATACACATTAAGCGCCTGACGCTCCATATCCTCTTTACCCATAAAAATATCACAGCTCATATTAAAAAAAGCAGCCGCAGTCGCAGTTGCAACACCATGCTGACCCGCACCAGTTTCCGCAATTAAACGAGTCTTACCCATTTTTTTAGCAAGCAACGCCTGACCTAAAACATTATTAATCTTATGAGACCCAGTATGATTCAAATCCTCACGCTTCAGATAAATCTTGGCACCACCTAAAGCCTTTGTCATATTCTTCGCAAAATAAAGCAACGACGGACGCCCAGCATAATTCTTCAAAAGCTCAGCTAACTCCCTATTAAAACCAACATCATTTTTATAAAACGCATAAGCCTGCTCTAACTCTATAACCGCATTCATCAAAGTTTCAGGAACATATTGACCACCAAACTCACCAAACCGCCCCAATCCACTCTTACTCTCTACTGCTTGCACGCATAAACAACCTCCATAATTTTTCTAAACGACTTTTTCCCATTCTCCTCTACACCACTTGAAATATCAATACAATAAGGATTCAACGTCATAGCTCGTCCTATATTAGTTATATTAATCCCGCCGGCAAGAAAAAAAGGTTTTCCACTATAATTCTCAATAAGTTGCCAATCAAACATCCCACCAGTAGAACCCAAAGCATCCGCAGCATACGAATCAAACAAAACAAAATCACACTTTGTAGGTTTAATGTCTTCAATCTTTTGCAACCTAAACGCCCTTATAGTCGGACAAGGCAAGTCGTACTCAAAATCACCATGAAACTGGACTAAATCAACAATCTCCTCATCAACCACACTTTTTATAAACTCATAAGACTCCCCAACAAACACGCCAACAGATTTTATACTAGGATCAAGCGCGTCTCTAAGCATTTTTGCAGTCTCAAAATCTATTTGCTGACACGAAACCGCAAAAACAAAACCCGCATAATCAACACCAGCACGATTAACATAATCTACATCTTGCAAAGTCCTTAACCCACAAATCTTAAGCTTTACACTTTAACCCTCCACAAAAATATAAAAAAACGCAAACAAAACAACGACATTACTATGCATCTTATTTTTCTTTTTTAAAGGTAATTAAAACACCATTACCCAGATTATCAGCACCACCCATAAAGGAGTAAGTAACCAATTCCCACCCTTCTAAAGCACGTTCATTTATCAGTTTGCCAAGATTATCAACTTCTGAATCATTAATACTTGCCCTAAGCAACTTGTAGGATATTTTTAATATTTCACTTTTATATTCGAACAAATTTGTTTCCTTCCCTTTAAAATATAAATGAATTATGACATATAGCTTTTAATGTCTTTTCTCAAAATTATTGTCACACTCTAGGTGTATATCAATGTTTTTGTGACCAAATTGAAGAATAATCATAAAAGCTCCAGAGGCATCTAAAGCAGTTTGAAGAAGGAAAAATGTCATATCCTAAAGCAGATGAGTTGGTAATTTTTTTTAACGAACCAACAGTTTATGATCAAACCAATAACAATGTGAGGTAGTGTCATAAGTTAAATGGCGTATCTTTTTTTGTTGTGTAGCCAAAAAATAGTGGTTGTTTTATAGGTGTTTTTGAGTACAAAGCGTGATTTTGAAAGCAAGTATCCTTTGGAATAGCGGAACACAACAATTAAAATACTTCAGGACACCACCCAAGAATATGCCTCAGCTTATGAAAGAATGTGGTATCAACCCAAGCGATGCAGATACCGGTAATTCGGACGTAAATTTTCTGAATGCCGATACAAATAACGACATAGCGCTGATTGCTATGGTGGCAATAAAGAATTAAAGATTTTTGCACGCTATACGCATTTGTGGATCAATACGTTGATGAGACGAAAAGCCCAGTAGCGAGATTATGTAAACATAGTGTAGCGAAATTCTGTAATTGTTTTAATTATTTTATCGTCAATTACATGGTGTTTTTGGCTGTTTTTAGTTCAACGTTAATGGATTCTTTTACATCATCTATGGTAAATGGTTTGAGATCAAATCGTTTAAAGAATCTAAACAGCTGGTTCGGCTAATTCGGCTATTTCTGAGAACAATTATGAATGGCCGTTACAAATAGTGAATAGTTGCAGCTCGGTTGACGAGTTCTTGGAAGATGGTTCTCAGGTTAAGGTATGCAGAGTCTATAGTTTTTATGGGAAAATAGTGGTAGACCATCGAGCATGATGAATGCTATTTGAACCCTGATGGTGCAAGATGTTGCTCCCATAATTGTTGTAAAGCATCTGTTAGGTTTATGCGTTGTTGTTTTTCGTTGTTGTTTCTTTGCACAGTTATTACGCCTAAGTTTAACTTTACCTCCCATTTTCCCACTTTATCCTTGATTTTTCGCAGTACTTTTTTGGTGGCTTCAATTGATGTTGATTTAACTGTTCCAAGAAAGCTTTCAGTGAATATACCCAGTTTGGCAGTATTGAGGCATAAGTGGAAAATAGATGCAAATGCAGTGAATATCGTTTTGTAGTTCTTCAAGTGCAAATTTCTCGAAGTTTGTATATCAAAGAAATTTTGCCTTGCCCCCCATGTACCAAGTATGACATAGTTTTTTGTTTGTTTCGTTTGTTTCGTTTTTGGCTTTGATTTTGTTAAGTCAGATTCGCATAGTTGTGAATGGTTGTGATGGACTTGAGTTTTTGTCGGCGCGTGATGTTATGGAGGCTATGGAGTCACTTGTACAAATTTTGTATTCCGATGGTTTTGGCTTTACACTTTCTGAAACAGGGCTCCTGCAAAGAACAATTATGAAGGCTTTTAACCTCCCATTAAAAACATAGTTACATTAACTGGATTTTAGGATGTGGTTAAGTCTAAGTATTTGTCTGTTTCGTTTGAGAAAGCTTTGGGTTTGTTGGTTAAAGCGGGTTATGTGAAGGGTAAATAGCTACTATATGCTTTCATGGAAAAGGTTGTAATAAATGGGCTTATGTATTTTTTTGATATTTTTGATGTTATATAGGCGTTTTGTTACCATTGGGATTTAGTTTTGAAATTCCAAGTTCATTTTTAATTTCAGTTAATTGTTTATTATTAAATATTGGGCCGTCTTTACAGACGCGGTATTTGCCGATGACACAGCTGCCACATAAGCCTATGCCACATCGCATTAAACGCTCTAGGCTTGCTTCAAGGGGTTGTTGGTGTTTTTGTGTGGTTTCAAAGATTTTTTTAACCATGACTTCTGGTCCACATGTATATATGGCGTCAAATTTTTCTTGAAGTAAGAGGTGTTCTATTGGATCTGTTACTATGCCTTGTATGCCATATGTTCCATCATTGGTTGTTGTGATAAAGTTTCCTTTTTGACAGACTTTGTTTAATTGATCTATAAATAATAATTCGTTTTTAGTTCTGGCACCAACTATAAAGGTTAATTTTTTGGATTTATTTGTCGTTAGTGTTTTTGATAGAAATAGAAGTGGAGCGGTTCCTGTACCGCCACCTATTAGTAATATGTTTCCGTTGTTTTGGGTAAAATTGTTTCCAAATGGGCCGCGTATACCTATGGTTGCTCCAGTTTGCATGGCATGTAGCTGTTGTGTTGCGGTTCCTACATTTTTTACTGCTACACATATTTCGCCTTCTTTTGTAGCGTTAAGGATACTTAGAGGAATTTCATCTACTCCAGGTATCCAAAGCATTAGAAATTGTCCGGGTTTAGCGTTGGCACATTGTTTATCTGTAAAGGTGTAGGTTTTAACTGTTGGGCTTTCAGTTACTATTTTGGTTATTTGTATAGTTCGCATAGTGTTAGCGGCGGTGAGATAATCCGACAATTTCATTTACGCTCCTAAATTGTTTTCTTTTTAAATATTTTGTAATACCTTGATTTATTGTTTGAAAAACTTCTGGACTATGATATCCTATGGCAGTACCAACTTGTATAGCATTAGCTCCGGCTAAAAAAAACTCTACAGCATCTTGCCAATTACTAATACCCCCACAGCCAATAATGGGTACATGTTCTATTTTCTCTCGTATATCATAGACACAGCGTAGAGCAACATGCTTTACCGCGGGACCGGACAGTCCACCTTTTATATTATTTAGAATCGGCATTGTGGTTTCAACATCAATAGCAATTGCCCTAAGAGTATTAACTATCGTTAACGCATCAGCACCTGCATTTATTGCCACATTAGCCAAAAGCACCAAATCTGTCACATTAGGAGAGAGTTTAACAAAAACCGGAATTTTAACAACATCTTTTACAGCTTTGATAACCTCTGATAAAAGATTAGGATTTTGCCCAATTTCTGAACCCGTCTGTTTAACATGAGGACAAGAAATATTTAACTCTAAAGCATCTGCACCTGCCTCTGCAGCCTTTTTTGCCACAACAGCATACTCCTCAGCCGAATAACCAAACACACTAACAATCAACGGCTGACAAAATAACGCTTTAACATGCCTAATTTCACCCACATATACATCTATTCCAGGATTAGGCAACCCCATAGCATTAATCAACCCACTCTTTGCCTGCACAACCGTAGGATTAGCATAACCCTCTCTAGAATACAACCCCACAGACTTTGTAACAACCGCACCTGCACCACCCTTTATAACTCTAAACATAGACTCAGCAGAATAACCCAAAACCCCCGAAGCTAACATACCTGGATAATCCAAACTTAAACCAGCCAACTGCACACGCAACAGACTACCTTCCAAATAAACAACCTCATCAACTACAACTATCCACTATAAAATAAAGTTTCGCAAAAACACAACAACATCACACACAAAACCCTCAACACACCTGTTTAGACAACATATATATTTACAACACAAAAACCTACAAATCAATATGGTCTAAAAAGAAAAACGTTAAAAGTTGACGAAAGAGTTAAAAACTTTTCATAAAACCTTACTCTCAATTAACTCTGAAGTGAAAAAATGAGCAACCATAAATTAGCAAACCCTGCCCCTCTTGGATTAATAGCTTTTGGCTTAACAACCGTTCTGTTAAACCTACATAATGCAGGCTTATTTTCTTTAAATAGCATGATCCTATCAATGGGCATAGCTTACGGTGGCTTAGCACAAATAATTGTAGGTATAATGGAATACCGCAAAGGAAACACCTTTGGTACAGTAGCATTCACATCATACGGACTCTTCTGGTGGTCGCTTATCATACTAACACTTATGCCAAACATGCCATTTTTTGGAACAGTATCCTCAACTGACCACATCGCAATGGCAGCATACTTTATCGTGTGGGGCATTTTCACGTCTGCAATGTACTTTGGAACACTAAAAACCAACAAAGCGTTACAATTCGTATTTATGAGTCTAGCAATACTATTCTTCCTACTATCAGCAAAAGAAATACTCGGCAACCCAACATGGCTTACCATAATCACCGGCATAGAAGGAATCATCTGTGGCGCGAGTGCAATATACCTAGGAACAGCCGAAGTCATCAACGAAACCAACGAAAAAATAATACTCCCCATTTGCCCTATAGAAAAAAAGTAAATCCGCGCACAACAAAAATAGAACAACTAAAAAATCGGAGAGTTTCTGCTTGTAGATAGATAAAGCTGTTGTTTGAAATTGAATAAAGAAATCTTGTAACGTTAGAGCTTGCCACAGCTTTAAAGAAGTATCAACCATATCCTCACATTTAGAAACCACCTTAATCCTGCGAGTAAACCGCCCCAAATAATGACACATATTACTGTTATTCTGCTCTAAATCAGGATAATACTCCGTCAATATTTCCTCTTCAGTTACCCCATTGGCTAAAAGCTCAACAATCAACTGCACCGAAATACGAGTACCCTTGATAACAGACTTACCCACCATAACATTAAGATTTATCGTAATTCTATTCATTAAATCCACTATATTCACCTAACTGAAGTAAATAATTTTCACTAACTCTCATAATACATGTGACGACATAATTTGACAACAAATACCAAGAACATGCACAAAAAACTAAACATTAAGAATTTTTGTGAACCTATTAACGTTGATTTTATGCTTCTCTATTACCTGTCTTGTTTCTTCTTCAAATAAACATAGTAATTTTTTAAAAAAATAGGGAATAATTATTTTTTTTATTATTATATGCCTAGCATTCCTAAGCCTAAGCCTAAACCAACGCCGATTACTGCTAGTACAGCTACAAGTATCACAAAGATTATTACTGCAACGATACTTATCAATAGTGCTTTTAGCCAACCACAGTCAAAGAAGTGCTTTACAAGAGCTAAGAATATTAGTAGCATAACTATCGCGCCAATGAAACCAAAATCAAAGTAGCCAAAAATTGCGCCAACTATTGACCCAAGCGCGACAATCCATAGTGCGTCAGTGAATTTTGCTTTTTGTGCGCCAACGAGCATTCTACCTGAAAACCATAGAATCGGTGCCAGAATAACGACATTTACAATTATCTGAATTGCCAAGTCTAATAGATCCATATTTTTTACCTAAAAATACAAGTCATATTATCTGTTAAAAACTTTACTACATCTGTTTGCACATACATAAAAAAAAAAATTTGATTAATCGCTATCACTAAAAAATAGTGTTAGCGACGGAATCTGCTTTTTTTAACTGAAACATCGGACTCAAACTCTTTTGCTAACTGTTCCATTAAAATTTGTTGTTGGCTTGTAAGTTTTTCTGGAACAACTATGCCAATCCTAACAATTAAATCACCCTTACCATACCCACGCATCCTAGGCATACCACCCCCCTTCACAGTAATGGTTTCCCCATACTGTGTTCCTGGAGAAATCTTTACAATTGCAGGACCATCCAATGTTGGCACCGAAATCTCCGCGCCCAACGTTGCCTGTGGAAACGTTATCATCTCTACACGATACAAATCATCCCCATCGCGCTCAAACAACCGATGAGGTAACACATTAACTATAACATAAAGGTCCCCAGCTTCCCCGCCATTAGCTGCCATTTCACCCTCACCTCTAAGACGCAAACGAGATCCATGATCAATACCTTTGGGAATTTTTACAGTTATGTTACGCTTCCTACGAACAACACCTAAACCATTACAACTACCACAAGGCGACTCAACATGCCTACCTCTACCCCTGCACTGTGGACAATCTTGAACAAAAAAAACAAAACCATGCTTATTTTGAATTTTACCCTTACCCTGACACTTAGGGCAAATCGTTGGACTCGTACCAGGCTTAGCACCTGAACCATTACAGGTATCACAACTCTCAGTTCTTGGAATCTGAATCTCACGATCTACACCCTTTGCAGCCTCCTCTAAAGTAACCTCTACATTATAACCTATATCCTGACCACGATTAGCTCGCTCAAAACCCCCGCCAAAGCCTGAACCACCAAAAAATGTACGAAATATATCTCCAACAAATCCTGAATCTCGAAAAATAGAATCAAAATCTGTGCCCCTGAAAATATCTTCACGAGTATATCGCTGATCAAAGCCTGCGTGACCCAAATTATCATACTGTGCACGTTTCTGACTATCACTCAAAACTGCATAAGCTTCGCTAATTTCTTTAAATTTATCTTCTGCACCAGTCTCCTTGTTACGATCTGGATGATATTGCATTGCAAGTTTACGATACGACTCTTTTATTTGGTCACTTGTCGCATTTTTCGCTACACCTAAAACTTCATAGTAATCTCTTTTCTGAGTCATCTTTGATCTTTCCGTTAAATGATTAATTTAAACTCTCAGATACCACAGGGCTTAAATTTATATTATTTCCCTGCGATAACTGATTTCTAAACGAGCCCAAAACTCTAACAAATTTCACAATTCGCCCTGAAACCCGTTTATTTCTTACTTCAAACATTCTACTCACAAACATAAGTATAAACAAAAAAGGAGGTTTATTTTACTTTGTAATCCTCCGAATCTACAACAGTTGGTTCATCACTATTAACGCTTGGGCCTGCCTCACCTGTTGGTGGAGCATTTGATTCTGCTTGTTGCTGCTGTTGTTTGGCTGCTTCTGCTGCGACTTGTTGATAAATTTTTGTTCCAACTTCTTGTAGTACTTTTTGCAACTCATCTGATTTAGTTTTAACTTGTGCCATGTCATTGCTTGCAAGTGCATTTTTAAGATCTGTTATAGCAGTGTCGATTTTTGTGTTTTCTTCGGCGGATAATTTGTCTTTTAGATCTTGTTTTGTGCGTTCTGCGGTGTAGACGAGGTTGTCGGCGGTGTTACGTGTTTCAGCTTCTTCCTTCTTTTTCTTATCAGCTTCTGCAAATTGTTCAGCTTCTTTAATTAATCGTTCTTTTTCTTCAGAGCTTAGCTTTGTTGAGGCGGTAATGGTGATTTTTGACTCTTTACCAGTTCCTTTATCTTTTGCCGTTACATTTAGAATACCATTTGCGTCTATGTCAAATGTGACTTCTATTTGTGGGACACCTCTTGGTGCTGGAGGCAGGTCTACTAAGTTAAACATTCCTAGTGAGACATTGTCTGAGGCCATGGCTCGTTCGCCTTGGAGTATGTGAATGGTAACTGCCGTTTGGAAGTCTGCAGCGGTAGTAAAGACTTGGCTACGTTTTGTAGGTATAGTTGTGTTTTTGTCCATAACTTTGGTCATGACACCGCCCATAGTTTCAAGTCCCAAACTTAGTGGGGTAACGTCTAGTAGGAGGAGGTCTTTTACTTCACCTGTAACTACTCCGCCTTGTATGGCTGCGCCGATGGCTACGCTTTCCATGGGGTCTATGCCTCTTTCGGATGCTTTGCCTAGAATTTGTTCTACAAAGCGTTGTACAAGAGGCATTCGGGTCATGCCTCCGATGAGTATTATTTTGTCTACTTGTTGGGGTGTTAGTTTAGCATCTTCTAGGGCTTTTAGGAGGGTTGGCTTTGTTTTTTCAACAATAGGTTGTGCTAATGCTTCTATTTTGGTTCTTGTTATAGTCATGTGTAAATGTTTTGGGCCTGTTGCGTCTGCTGTTAAGAAGGGTAAGTCTATATCTGTGCTCATAAGAGTGGAGAGTTCAATTTTGGCTTTTTCTGCTGCGTCTTTTAGTCGTGACATTGCCATTTTGTCGTTGCTAACGTCTACGCCGGTTTGGCGTTTGAATTCTTCAAGGATATAGTTCATTATTGCTCTGTCAACATCTGTTCCGCCCAGTTGAGTATCACCACTGGTGCTTAATACTTCAAAAACACCTTTACCAAAGTCCATTAATGTGACATCGTGTGTTCCGCCACCAAAGCTAAAGACTAGAATTTTCATTTCTTGTTGTAGTTTGTCAATACCATATGCAAGACATGCTGCTGTTGGTTCATTGACAATACGCATAACTTCTAGACCTGCTATTTCTCCGGCATCTTTTGTTGCCTGACGCTGATTATCGTTAAAATGTGCTGGAACAGTAATAACGGCTTTTTTTACAGTTCCGCCTAAATATGTTTCAGCATCCTTTTTTATTTTTTGTAAAACAAAGGCGCTAATTTGTTGAGGGGTGTATTCTTTGCCGTGAACTTGGGCTTTATAGTCACTACCCATTTTACGTTTAATCTCAAATAACGTTCCTTCTGCATTTGTAGTGGCTTGCCTTTTTGCAGGTTCACCTACTAAGAGTTGACCATCTTTTGTGAACGCTACCACTGAGGGAAACATTTTTCCCGCCATAGTAGGCCCTTCCGCGCTTGGAATAACCGTTGCATGTCCGCCTTCAAAGATAGCTGCTGCTGAATTTGTTGTTCCTAAATCTATTCCTAAAACTTTTTCACTAATTTTTTGTGTACTCATTTTATATTTTTCTCCATAAATTAATTACTTTGATTTTCTGATTTTACTTTACTTTTAATTGACACTTTTACTACACTTGGGCGAATAACCCGTCCCTTCATGATATAGCCTTTTCTTATAACCTGTAAAATAGTGCAATCTTCACAATCCTCGCGCTCTTCCGTGAGTGCAGCGTTTGCTGATGAAGGATCAAACACTTTACCCTCAACACACTCCACCTCAGAAACTCCTTCTAGTTCAAGAATTTTTCTAAGCTTTTTAAGAGTCATATTGACACCCTCAAGCAGAGACATCTGTTGCGTATCTGTGTTCTTTCCTATATTTATTGCGAGTTCTAACTCATCAATCACGTCAAGGAGTTGGATTACTAAACGCTCGTTGCTGTGATTTTTAATCTGTTCAACATCTCGATCAAAGCGTCGCTTAAGATTCTCAAAATCTGCCTGCATATATCTTAATTTGTTTAAATGCTCTTCGGAGCGCTGTTTCTCGGCTGCTAAAAGCTCTTCAAAGTTTACTTTTTTACCGTCTGATTTTGTCGGTGTTTCTTTTTTCTTATCAACCATGATGAATTAGCCTCGTGTTTATATTATGTATTTTTTGCTCGTTTTTTCTTTAGTTTCAGGTTTTGGTATCGCTGGAGATTGTGTCTGGCCGGGTTGTTGTTGAGTTATGCCGGATAGTCCTGCTTGCTCTACTAATTTTTTGAATATGATTTCTGCTACTTGGTCTCCTACGGATTCCTCTTTTAACTCTGAACTGAAGGCGTGTTTTTTGAAGGACTCTATTATTTCTTTTTTATCAATGATAATTTTTGGATCTGTATCGTCTGACCATGCGGAAGACATAAGTTTATGTCCTAATTCTATGAAAATATTGACCATTGTAGTGTAATCTATGTCCAGTGGGGCATCTCCTGTGAGAAAACGCCCCTTTGTTAGCAATATTTTCTTATCATTTTCCGGAGTTACCGTCAAACTTCTACGCATACACTCACCAGCACACAAGCGGAATTACACCGCTTCACCTAAAGCACACATAAACACACACACTTATAAACCTTATCAACACAAAAACACACAAACCACCACACAAAAACCAAAACAATCAAATCAAACTCACTTTCTAACGACCAAAAACAACAAAAACAATAATAAGTTTAAACCATAAAACTATACTGACCCAAAATGACTAAACTGCTCTACCAAGGACATGGAAGCTACCGCATAACCACACAAAACGGACAAGTAATATATGTCGACCCATATGCAGGCGAAGGATACGAACTACCTGCAGACATTGTACTCATCACACACAACCACCACGACCACAACAAAATAGAACTAATCACCCAAAAAAATGGATGCAAAATCATTACAAATAAAGAAGCTTTAACAAATGGACAGCACAACAAATTTTCCATAGACAACATCGAAATTGAAGCAGTAGAAGCAAAAAACCTTATGCACAACTCTAAATCTTGCGTTGGCTTTATCATCACAATTGACGGCATTCAAATTTATTGCTCAGGAGACACATCAAAAACACAACAAATGCAAACATTTGCTAAACGTAAAATCAATTACGCACTACTTTGCGGTGATGGAGTATTTAACATGGGCCTTAAAGAAGCTGCTGAGTGCGCAAAACTCATCGACGCCAAACACAATATACTAATTCACGTTAAACCAGGAAAACTATTTGACCTACCAAAAGTACAAAAATGGGATGCCCCAAACAAACTAATTGTCCAACCCAACGAAGAAATAGACCTACTACCCTAAATTATTTTAACAACAACAATATCCACAATACTTTTCCGCAAGACCACCAACAAATAACCCTTTACTGACGACTTCAGAGATACGTTTTTATTTTGTTTGCTGTTAGATTCAATTGTTCATATGCAATTGTTTGCAATTCTTGGTGCATTTTTGTTTTCTGTCCGTAATGTCTTGGAATAATGTGGACATGTAGATGAAACACTTCTTGGTTTGCCGCTTTACCATTTTGCTGAAGCACACAAATTCCATCAGCATTCATTCCCTGCTTAACCGCAAGAGCTACAGTTTTAGCAACCTGATGCACTTTCCCAAGAAGCTCACTTGGCACATCAAATATACCCTCATAATGCTCCTTAGAAACAACCAACACATGCCCCTCACTTGCAGGCCTTATATCCAAAAAAGCCATAACAAAATCATCCTCATAAATTATACTTGAAGGTGCCTGCTTCTGAACTATCTTACAGAAAATACAACCATCATCAAACTTCAAACAGCTCACACACACTTCTAAGGCCTATAATTTTTGATATCAAGAGTGTAAAAATTATTTCCACCACCATGATATACCATATGAGCTTTTTTAATATCATAACTATCAACAAACATTGCTGTATCTGCATAAGCATCTACAATTTTACCTACAAATATTGAATGATCACCTGTTTGGAATTTATTTTCAACAATACATTCAATATGCGCAAGACATTCCAATATCGCCGGAGCGCTCACACGTTTACCAGGAACGGACGTCAAGTTTGCTTTTTTAAATTTATCAAAACTCCGCCCACTAAAAGTACCACAAGCCATAACAGTTTGTAGCATATCAATTGATGGAATATTTACAATAAATTCACCTGACTCTTCAATTAAACTATGTGAATACCTCTCATGGGCAAGACTAATTGCAATAAGAGGCGGTTTTTGACTAACAGGCATTGTCCATGCAACAGTCGATATATTTGGCTTACCCGCTTTACCCATACATGACACAAGCACAGTATGCATAGGATGCAAAAGACGATAAGCAGATTCAAAATTTACAGGTAACTTTACAGACATGACAATTCACAGTCTTAAGTAAACGCTTTGTCTTTTATCTCTGTTGCTTTTTGCAAACTAATTTTAAGAATGTTTAATTAAACTTTAGCGATGTCTCCCTTTTTCCCTTTTTATGAATAAAAAGTATTTTATATAAATTAACAGAAATATTATGTATGGATTTACTAGAGTTACGTGACCGCATATCAACACTACCTACACTTGAAAACAGAGCAGCGTTTTTGTTAAAAGAAATTCAAGAGACAGAAAATAACAGGTCCAATCTACTTAAACAATATAAGAATAAAAGTCGTAACGTAGAAAGAATACAGAAAGAAAAGTTATCAGTTTTTCTTTTCAAACTAGCAGGAAAATACGAAAACAAACTAGAAAAAAATCAAATAGAAGAAATCAACGCAAAACTTGCCTACGACCGTGTCGTTACACATTTAGACACACTTGTACGTGAGAAAAACGAACTTGGCGCCCGCATTTCAGCACTTCGCGCTGAAGAACAAACTTATCAAACAGAACTAACAAACAGACGCTGTAAACTTGCTAATCAACTAACAGAGCCAAATGGCATACGATATGCAGAATTGGAAAAGGAAAGAAACAGTATCATTTCTCAGATAACAGAGATAAAAGAAGCCATAGATGCTATCGACCGAGTTAAATCAACCGCAAAAAATGCAGTAGAGTTTCTTAAAAGTGCAGAGATCTGGGCTATCTATGATGTGTTTACACGTGGTGGAATACTATCTCATGTCGCAAAATATTCGCATATAGACAATGCCGAACAGAATTTCCATAAACTATCATCACAGTTACAGGAGTTAAAATCTGAACTTAGGGATATACATAACTGGACGGGGTTAAAACTCGGTGAAATATCCTCTTCCCAGCGTGCAATCGATTTATGGTTTGATAATATATTTACCGATTTATCAGTACACAGACAAATCAAAGATAATACGGAACAAATTCACCAGTTATTATGCAACATCAACGTCATTGAGTCGGAACTTGAAGCAAAATTAAACACAGAAAAGAAAAAAATCGCAAAAAACAAACAAGACGAAGAAGAACTTCTCTTATCCACACACTAAAAAGTGTACGCTATGAAAAGCGTTATCGTTTTATGTGGTATTGTTCTATAGTGTCTTTGGCTTTTTCTCTGCGTTCTTGGTGTGTTTGTAGAAATTTGCCGAGTTTTTCTGTTATGTCTTTTTTGCATTCGCCACAGAGCATTTCACCTGTAGTACATTTACGTTCGCGTTCTTTTAGTTTGGTTGTATCTTCTTCAAATAGAAAGTAATAGTATTGAAATATGCTACATATAGCAGGGTTTGCACCAGTTTTACGTTGCTCTGCTGCGGTGGGTTTACCTCCTGTGAATGCGCCCCAGATTTTCTTTTTAACATCATCTGGTTGATCCATTGTAAATATGCTTGTTTCTGGCATAGAGGCACTCATTTTCCCACCTGTACCTAATCCTGGTAGGAAGCGGCAGTGAATTTGGGCGGGTTTGTAATAGCCGAGTTTTTGGGCTACGTCTCTTGTTACTCTCCAGTAGGGGTCTTGGTCTATTGCTGCAGGTATGAGAGCGGGTACGTTTTCGCCTGTGAGTTTTTTGTGTATAAAGCAGGGGGCTGCTTGGAGTGCGGGCCAGTATATCCAGCCTATGTTGGTGCTGTCTTGGAAACCAAAACTGCTACGAGCGGTGCTGTAGGTTATGCGTTTGGCTACTTCTAAGGTTATGTCGTATAGTAAGTCTATGTCTTTGGTGTTGTATATAATGAAAGTGTCTTCGGGTTTGAATCCAAGAGCGATTAGATCTAGGGCGTTTTCGTATGACCATTTGCTAGTTTCTTTTAGGTCTCGCTCGTCGTTGACAAGGTATTTTTCGTCGTCGGTTATTTGGAAGTATAGTCGGGTTTTGAATTTTTGTTGCATATGTAAGGTGAAAATCCATGGCACAAGATGTCCTATGTGAACTGGTCCTGATGGTCCTCTGCCAGTGTAGAGGACAAATTTAGTGCCTTTATCATAAAGATCTAATACTGTGTCTAAGTCTCGGTGGCTGAAGAAAATTTTACGTTCCAACTGTAAATGTAGCTTGTCTGTGTGGTTTTCTATTTTTTTAAAAATTTTGGAGGTTAAGGGTTGGGTGCCAAAGTCTTTTATGAGCCTGTCATAGTCTACTTTGCCTTTTACTTCCCAAGGGGTAACAATCATAGTCTCGTTATTGTCATCAGATGATGTAGTATTGTTAGTGTTGTCAAGTGTCACCGTTTTTATCTCCGGTATTGTTATTTGGAAAAGGGTTTTTGAGATATATGTTTTTGCTGCTACAAATGATGATTAATTGGTCGTCGCATAATGCCGCCTGTAATTTTTTTATATTTATAGTCGTTGTGTTCTATCCATTCGGTAAATGTTACGTTACGGGTTATGTGCAAAATATCTGAAGGTAGTGAGACATAATTAGTATATGAGCAGAACTCGTATGGAATGGGCGTATCTTCTTTATGTTTTAGTTTTGGAGTCCGCACTTCCCAAACATTTCCCTCTTTAGAGTTTAAAAGTTGAGAGTTTTCATCTGCTAACATCGTTATTATAGGGGTAGTTGCTATAACATAACCTTCTTGTGGACTGTAAGCTTTACCTTCCATCAGTATTTTTCGCAATAATTTCTTATCTTTAACGTCACTATCTTTAGTCAACGTAGATATTTGCTTTAACACAGCTAATTCTGCGTCATCCTTATCACTCATAAAACTTCACACATGTTTTTACAATTGTTATTATTAAGGAACATGTAAAATAGTTAGCTTTTTCGGAAAATTAACCGTCTAAAATATATTAATAATCCACCAACAACTCCTACAACAATACCTACTGTGACTACTATAATTATTTTATCTTCTTTACTTAGTGGTGGTTGTTCGGGCCCATTTTGTTCTGGACGTTCCGTTGGATTATGTGTAGGAGGTATTAGTATACCTGCCACATTGGCTGTTTCAAAGGGTTTCATAAGAGGATAATAATCTGTCATGTCTTCGAAAACACGATAAGGCGTATCACCTATATCATCACCGTTTTCATCTACACCTCTATAAGTATCCCAATAATTACCTGTAACTCCATTATCTAAGGTATTGCCTGTCGCGTAGACTCCGCTCTCTGAGAGCAAAGTTGCAGTATAAGTTTCTATAACTTGTATTTGATTATCCATAAAATTGTTATGATAAAACGTGTTGTCACTTGAACCCGCATATATGCTTACAGCATATTTGCAAGAGGTTACGTTATTTTCCATAACTGTATTATTATGTGATTTACCAAACTGAATTCCCGTATTGCCATCTTTAAATACATTAGCAATTATAGTGTTATTGTCACTTAGAAATAACTCTACAACACAGTCGTGATTAACCATCATGTTACTCTTAATCTCATTATTAAAAGCGCCTCCTAACTGACTATCTCCTAATTGAATAGCCACAGTGTGAAATCCATCTTTACGCACTGCTGCTGCCTCAACTGAATAAATAGTATCTAAAAGCAAATTATTATAAACTCTGTTAAAACGCGACTCCCCATACAGCTTTATACAAACGCTAAAATCAGAAATTCTATTGTTAAACACTTGATTATACGAACTCGCATCACACACAACAGACCTTAACACATTATCATGAATACTATTATAATTAGAATCCGCTAACAAAACATGGCCAACACTATCTATTACTTCACACTTTACCGTGTCAACCAGCTGTATCGTAACCGCATAAACATATTCAGGATTAATGTTTTTTACCGTAATATTGCTACAATTAAAAAGATAAACAAGTCCCGCACCATCAACAACCCTATTTGACTCCCCATCAAAATAAACTAACTGTTTACCATCAATAGTATTGCCACGTACAATATTCTGCTCCGACTTTAAACAGTAAATACCCCCACCTACAAAGCTATTATCAATTAAACTCGTTGCATACGTTGAATTACTTAAATAAACACCACCCCCAATACTATGACTAATAAAACTATTATCATAAATCCGCGTCTGATTAGCAGTATTAAGATAAACACACCAACCCGCATCTCTTGTCTGATTACTACCTGCAACACTACTAACTTCAATTACATTACTATAAATCTGATTATTAACTGCCAACTGCTGACTCAAAACATTCAAATCAGCAGGCCAATTATCAACCACCCCAAAATCAATCCCCCTACTAAACCCTCGTATAACAAAATTTTTAACAGTAACATTCTGACTCCTCAACAAATGAATAGCCGAACCAAAACCCGAACCCTGAACAGAAAAATCTGCACCATCCAAAACAATATCACTCCGCTCCACAAAAATAAACGCATCACCCTGAGCAACAGATGCAAACAAATCACCAACAACAGTGTACACTGACTCATTCCGTAAAATCTTATTTGTCCCTGTTACTGACCCATCAGCTTTAATCCGGATAACACCCGGACTCTGAGCATTAACCGGCTCTAAAGCCTCAACAAACACCATTGACAGTAACAAAAGAATCAACAGAGTCACCTCTGCTTTATTCATATGTACCACAATACAAATAATGATTCCAACCCCCTTATAGTTTACGGAAAAACACCAAACAACTTTTCTTACAATACTACTTAATTAAACGACAATACACATTAACTTAGCTGATAGTTTGCGTTTTCATGTTAATTTGTGTCAAAGCTTATTTTCTTCATGAACCATGTTGTTGTTTATGTTTAAATTTTTATCTGGTGCACCTCGCAGACTGAAAAACATTTTT
>JAITMO010000077.1 GCA_031277345.1 Candidatus Bathycorpusculum soli | reverse complement strand
TTTTTCTTTAAGTCCTTCCCAGCCACTTGTTTGGTAACGGTTCCACCAGTAATAGAACATTTTTCGACTAATCTTTACTTGAACACAAATCGACCTAACCGATTGACCTTCAAGCTTTCTGTTAATTATCCACTTTTTTAGCTTCTCAACATCGTGATCCAACAAACTCCAACTCTATAGCTATATAGAAAGTGTAACCCATTTATTGGATAGAACAATCATTTATTACCTATTGGTATTTGACTATGGAAACACAGAAAAATCTGTCTATAAATAATATATCGGTAGATATTATCCGTGTAGTCGCAATAGTTGTTGTGCTTTTTCTTCACGCAGTATGTTATGGCGTTGGTGATGCGCTAATTTTTAATGAACTGTTTATTTTGCGTGGATGGATTGTTAATATTTACTTATGTATCGGGCGGATGGGAGTGCCTTTATTTATCATGTTAACTGGTGCATTGTTACTTGCACCATCTAAAAAAGATGAAGATTTGAGTGTATTTTTCAAAAAGCGTTTCAGCCGTATTGGATTGCCTGTTATTTTTTGGGCGACTATATATTTTCTTTGGGATAAGCTGCCAATTACACAATTGTACGTCATAAACGGAGTTCTCTCAATACCGTACATCACTTTTTGGTACATCTATACGTTAGTTGGTCTTTATCTTATAGCACCGTTAATTCGAGTTATGGTTGCTCATTTCACATCTAAACACTTTAAGTACTTTACAGTTTTGTGGCTTGTAGGTACTTTATTACCTGTGTGGGTAGATTTCCTAAGTGGAGGGATGTTCAGTGTATATGGAAACCTCTTTCTTATACCTCTAAGTCTTGGCTACTTTATAATGGGTTCATATCTTGTTAGACTCCAGATTCGACGTAAAATTCTTGTTGCACTCTTTATTTCAAGTATCGCTTTAACAGCTATTGGTACTTTCTTTATAACCTCACTTGAGGGCGGTAGCGTATTCTTTTTCCAAGAATACTATAGTCCAACTATAATTATGGCCTCAGTATCGCTTTTTATGTTGCTAAACAGCTTCTCCAAACCAAATACGTCTCAAACAGAAAAACCTACATGGAAATATCGTATAATGCATTCAATTAGCCAAAACAGTTTCTCTATTTACATGTTCCATATTATAATCCTTGCTTTGTTACGATTTGGTTTCTTTGGGTTTGAATTAAACGGTTACACTTTAGATGCTATTGTTAGTGTACCTCTTCTTGTAGTTCTAACTCTGCTGTTTAGTCTTATAGTAATTGTTCCACTCAAAAAAGTACCTGGTTTACGAAGACTACTTGGGTAGCTTTTGCGAGTGAGGACAATCTTTTTTTATTTTTAGACTTAAAAGTAATTGTGGTAGTGCGTTTAGGGAAATATTTAACACTTCTATCGACGAGTATTATTTCGTGTTAGGAGAATATCCACATGAGTATACTTAGCTATGACACTTTCTGGAATGCTATAGTTAGCATGCCAATGACCAAAAAAATGCTTCAATTATCTCTCCGAAAATGTAATACATGTGGACGTACCGTTCTCGAAGCAGCACTTGATGATTACGGTAAAAAAACTAACTCAAAATGTGACAACTGTAGTGGTTTTTACAGTCAAATAATCGCGTTTTGGATTGAATTTCTGCGTAAAGCTTTGGGTTTTAAGCGGTTAAAAGTAGAACAATTATTAACAGACAAGTACGCACGAAATGCTGTACTTAATCTTGTAGAGTCTTTCGAACATTTTGGCATAAAAAAACCTATGTCTCTATGTGCACCTTTTCTAGTAGTTTGGGATTTTACTCACAAATGTAATCTTCGCTGCAAACACTGTTACTCAAATAGCGGTGATGTTGTAGAAGAAGAACTAACTACTCAGCAAGCATTAGCTGTCATTGATCAACTTGCAGATGCACATGTTACTGCTTTAGCATTTAGCGGTGGCGAACCATTAACTCGTAGCGATTTCTTTCAAGTAGCTCGTTACGCATCCGATCGTGGCTTATATGTTTCTCTTGCATCAAATGGCACTCTGCTAACAATAGAAAATGTGCAAAAACTCAAAGAAGCAAAAGTCAATTATGTAGATATAAGCATCGATGGTTCAACTGCTAAAACACACGATGCTTTTAGAGGTATAGACGGTGCATTTGAAAAAGCAATTTCAGGTCTTAAAAACTGTATAGACGCAGATATTTGCACATGTATCGCTACTACAGTGGGTAAAAACAATATAGCAGAATTGCCAGGTATTATTGATCTAGCTGAAGAATTAAATGTCGAACGTTTTACATACTTTAACTTTATACCCGCCGGACGTGGCAAAAATCATGCTGATCAGGATCTCTCTCCACAAGAACGCGAACAAGTTATGCGATATCTGTTAAACCGTATGTCTGCAGGATGTAAAACAACTATTCTAGCTACCGCGCCTCAATTAGCTCGTGTGGCGGCGCAATGTCAAGGCCCAAAAGGCACAGGCGAAGTTACTATGGCCTTAGCTCACATGCAAACTGTGACAGTAACTAAAAAAGCGGTGCCACTTGGTGAATTCATCGGTGGATGTGGTGCAGGTAGACTATATTGTTCTATCTCCCCACAAGGTGATGTACGTCCGTGCGTGTTCTTACCCACAAATGTTGGCAATTTGAAAACACAAACGTTCAAAGACATCTGGTTTAACGCACACTTGTTTAACGCCTTCCGCAATCGATCTAACCTCAGCGGCTCCTGTAGTAAATGTCACTACAAATACATATGTGGAGGTTGTAGAGCCCGTTCAGCAGCATACCATAATGGTGATACCCTTAATGGTGATTCTGGATGTATCATGGGAGCAAAAAATTTATGACACAAAAAACTCTATACCCAGTTAAAATCTACAACACAAACAACACCACCATAAGTGACATTCTAAAAGAAGCTGCCAATAGCGCTAATCTACACGGCAAAAAACAAATTTTTATTAAACCAAATTTAAGTCACCCTGAATACTTACCTGGAGTCGTTACAGATCCCGAACTAACAAGCGAGTTAATCGGTCTATTACGCAACAAAAATAGCGAAGTTATAGTTGGTGAATCCAACGGTTTCAATTATCCTTGTTGGACAGCGTTTAGCAAAACAGGTATGAAAAAAGCGGTCGAAAAAGCAGGTGGAACAGTAATAAATCTCTCAGAAGACAAAATCGTTAAAGTAAACCTTAAACACGGTACGTCCATCAAACAACTATACCTGCCTAAAACCATCCTTGATGCCAATGCTGTAATTGATTTACCCTTAATGAAAACCCATGAATTTATGGCCTACAGTGGTGCACTAAAAAACTTGTTCGGATGTATACCCAGTAATAAGCGTATCTACCTGCACCCATATCTGCCTGAAGTTTTCTATCATTTATACACAATATTCAAACCCGCTTTAACAATCATGGATGCCCGTACCGGTATTGAAGGCAACGGGCCAACCAAAGGTAAACCAGTTCAAATGAATCTCATGTTAACCAGTATCAATGCTTTAGCTCTGGATATAGTAGCAGCAAAGATTATGAAACTCGACTGGAAGAACACTTACCTAAACTTTGTCGCCAAAAAAACTAAACTTCAAGAAACCTATATCAACGAAGAAGGTCTACCAGTTCAAACAGTTGCACACAAATTTGAACCTCCTCGTATTGATTTGCCCGTAAAAGCACAAATATTTATCTACCAACACGAATACCTTACAAAACTGCTCTTCTGTTCAATAGATATTGTAAAACTATTTCAAAGAATTACCCTGACTTACAGAGGCAAAAACACCTGAAGAATCCATCATAAAAAAACTATTTAGTTGCTTCTTCGTAGACCCGCATGGTTTCTTTTACCAAAATACTCCAATCGTACTGTTTAACAATAGTATTACGCGCTTTTACACCCATTTTATTTGCTTCTTTTTGATGTTCAAGTAGATACACAAGGGCATCAGAGAACTGTTTCGAATCAGTTGGTCTAACTAGTAAACCATTTTTTCCTGTTTCAATAGTTTCAGCAATTCCTCCAACAGTTGTTGTCACTACTGGTAATCCTGTTGAGAGAGCTTCAAGAACCGCAAAGGGATGATGTTCATAGAAAGTTGAAAACGCAAAAACATCTGCTGCTTGGTAAAGTTTAGGTAACTTTTTGTCTGGATAGTAACCAGTAAAGATTATGTTATTTTTTACTCCTAACCGTTCAGCATGAGCATTGAGTTTTATCATTTCACTGTTTTGACCTTTACCGCTAATAACAAATTTAGCACGATTAAACCTTTTAATCACAGATGGTATAGCATCAATTAAAGTAAAAAGTCCTTTTCTAGCATATAATCTACCTACAGAAAGAATTATTGTGTCATCTGGATTTAATCCAAGCTCTATCCTGATTTTTTGCTTATCTGTTGCAGGTTGAAATTTGTGTGTGTCAACACCGTTATGGACTACACGAATACGGTTTTCAGGTATATTATAATATTTACGTAGTTCTCTACGGGTAAAATCACTAACAGCAATTACTCGATTGGCTCGTTTAATCATTCCTAACTCAAAAAAACGCAAAAAACCGTTAAACCCTACTAGAAATTTTTCATTCGCATTCAATCGACTGTACGGCTCTCCACTTATAGCTTCTGCTTCGCCTCTCCAAGTAGAATGAACAGTGCAAACAAGACTTTTTCCAAAACGTGGTGGAACAGCAAAACTAGGTGTTAACGGTAACTGCGGATGAGTAATATCTACATTAACAGAATTACGCATACCGCTTAGTTTTCGATAGCTAGCTTGTGCTAACATAAACGATTTTATAATGGGAATTTTTGGAATTTTTTGAAAGTACACTTTAAGTTGATTGTTAACTCGCACATCAAAATTTTGGTTTGCACCTGTAACAATGTTGATGTTATACCCATTTTTTATCAACTCATTAGATAGGTAATAAATGTAGGATCCTGTTCCTCCAGATAGTGGCCAATATTCTGGTGAGATGAAGCAAATATTTTGTCGATTACTTATTTGAGTTTACCTCCAATATATGTTGCAGTCGTAACTATGGCACCATTAAACCATGCAATAACTCGTACATAATACAGCAAAACAAGTCGCATTGCAGTTTTGTCTTTGAATTTAACAGTAATCTTTACTGCAGAATAAACATAATAAGTAAACAGAGCTAAAGACAAAAAACCTGTTAGATACCACAAAGGACGTAAAAACGGTGTTATACCTAACAAAAAACTGCTAACTATTGCCAAAAGCCAAATTGGTTGAATGTTCATGCTAAAATCAGTAATTTCATCGCCAATAGCTAAATGTCTGTGTTTAAAATATAGTCGTAGCGTATTTTTACCATATTGAAACTGTTGGCGATAGAACTTTGTAAGCGTAGAACGATTATAATGATAACACAACGCAGATGGTTCGTACGCGATTTTGTAGCCCTTTAAGAATAGTCTGTATCCAAATTCTGTATCATACTGGCTTGGCATATCTTCTGCCCAACTCCCTACCTCTTCAATAACTGATCTTTTAAGCAACAAATTCATAGTGGCTAT
>JAITMO010000057.1 GCA_031277345.1 Candidatus Bathycorpusculum soli | reverse complement strand
TGTTGATGGTTTTTATTTTGTTGTTTCTTTTTTGTTCTGTCATTTTTTCACCACTGTATGGTAGTTGTATAACTATTATGTAATAATGTTTTGCAGACTAAAATATGGGTTTTTAAGAGATTAAGCCGTTTTTAACGATTTATGGAGGTTAAATTTTGGGAGTTTAGGATAAGTGCAACTGTTCCATACAATTCCCCTATACCTTTGCTACACATAATATCCATGATAGTTAAGAGGTTTTCGGAGATTGACTTAAATATCGCTGTAATAATAGACAACCCACAAAAATAAGGGGAAAAATAAAAAAATTGAAAACCTTAAATAATAAAAAAATACTTTCGATGTTATCAGTGCTGATGATATTATCTTTTACAGTATCGATGTTTGCAGTGCCAAATGCTAACGCGGCTGAGCGAATGACATTTCCATTTGTTGATGCGCTTCCAAATCCAGCAGGAATTGGTCAAGCAGTCCTCATCAACTTGGGACTAGTTAATCAATTGCGTGATAATGCAGATGGTTGGAACATGACTTTGCGGATCTTTAACCCTGATGGTAGTTTTCACTCTAACACTACATTAAAGACTTGGTCTACCGGTACAGTCGGCAAAAGATTTACCTTTACAGAACCAGGGAACTATACTTTAGAAGCCCTATTTAACGGCGAAACTTACCGCGGCGATGACTATCTGGCATCTCGTGCTGACAACTATACTTTGACTATTCTTGAGGATTGGGTGAAACCATCTCATCCTGGACACAGTTTACCAACTGAGTATTGGAATAGGCCAGTCGATAGTCAGTTACGTGAATGGTATTCTATTATGGGCAGTTGGTTACAGGCAAAACCACGCAGAACTAACTTGTATGCTCCATATAATGATGCACCAATGACTGCACACATTTTATGGTCTACACCCGATATTCAATATTCCGGTGGATTAGCTGGCGGGAATTATGAGGGTGCTATTCCAGGTGCTGGATTCCAACACGGTGATGCATATGAAGCTAAATTTAATAATGCTATAATCGTTGCTGGTAAACTCTTCTATAACGTAGCTCCAGTTTACAGTGGTAGCAGTAATGCAATGAATCAAACAATTCGAGCGCTGGACTTGCATACAGGTAAAGAGCTTTGGACACTTGATGTAACAAAATTCGGTGGTAATTCTGCCAGACTTATCATGGGACAAATAATGCTATATATGAACGAAAACAACCGTGGTACATGGGAGTATCTTTGGGTAGGAACTGGTACAACTGGTGGCTCTACTTGGTATGCACTAAACCCAATAAACGGACAACACATCTTTACAATAAATAATGTTCCAGCTGTTACCGCTGGTGGCTTATCATCTGGTCCAATGGTCTATGCTGGTCCAAACGGTGAACTATTGATGTACAGAACTCAAAACCTTGGAACTACCGCAAATCCAATTTGGTCCTTACGTATGTGGAACTCTACACTAGCTGTAGAAGAAGACACAGGAGGATTAGCTTGGGGCAATTCAGTTAATACAGCTGGCTCACCTACGGTTGTCAATGGCACTCGCGGATGGCAATGGTCTATTCCCTTACCAAGAAACTTGGGCGAACCAATAGCTGCGTTCAACCAAGACCGTGTTGTGCTCGCAAATGTTTCAACTGCAGGCGTAACCCTCACGATAGTGGGCATCGATGAAGAGAACTTTGGATGGATGTTAGCTAATCAAAGATTCTGGTCTGCACCCGAAGAGTGGAAAAGCTTTGGTATAACTACTAGTTCAGGTCCTGTTTCAGAGGCAAATGGTCAATCTGGTTGGGCTTGCTTCTCTGATGATCCATATATTGGTGTTTTCTGGACAAAAGAAAACAGAGTTAACTATGTATTTAGTTTAGAGAATGGGGCATTCCTGTACGAAACGCCACCACAACCCTTTGGTGATTCATGGGGTGGAGTTACATCAAACTCTGCGCCAGAGAAAATCATTGTGTATGGTATGCTCATTGAAGGTGGTGGTAGTGGTGTAGTACACTGCTATAATGCTAGTACTGGTACACTAATTTGGAAGCACAATGCAAAAGACGAGTACATGGAATCTTATCATGGTGAAAACTGGTGGACAGTCCCATTGTTTGTCTCATGCGAGAAAGTTTACTTTAGCTACGGTGTACACTCTTCCCAAGAACCAAAACCAAGAGGCGCACCATTTTATGCACTAGATGTATATACTGGTGACGTAGTTTGGCAAATTGATGGTGCATTTCGTCAATTGGCTTGGGGCGGTGGACGTGCAATTATCGGTGACAGTATCATTGCTACACTAGATTCATATGACTCACAGATTTATGGCATCGGTAAAGGCCCAAGCGAGACGACCGTTACATCATCTAACCCGGCAGCTGTTGCAGGCAACACAGTTTTAATTAGCGGAACTATTATGGACATTTCACCCGGTACAGAACAAAATGAGATCCAAAAAAGATTCTCTAAGGGCGTTCCAGCAGTTTCTGATGAAAGCATGAGCGACTGGATGCTATATGTATACAAAAACTTTGGAAGACCAATGGATACTACAGGTGTTGAAGTGACAATCTTTGCAAAACAAGGTGACCGCGAAATAGACATAGGCAATGTAGTAAGTGATGACAGTGGCAGATATGCAGCAAGTTGGGCGATTCCAGACGATGCTACAGGCACATGGGATATCTATGCATACTTTAGTGGATCAGGTGCTTACTTTGGTTCATGGGCAAAAAGTGAAATGGCAGTATCAGCAGCAGCAGAAAAACCAGCGACGAATCCAGCATATGAGTGGTACATCATCGGTATGGGCATTGCAATCATTGCAGTTGTTCTAATCGTTGGTCTGCTAATTATTCTCAAAAAGAAGTAGCAACCACTATAAAACAAAAAACAAATAAACCCTTTTTCTTTTTTTATGTAAAAGTCTTTACCCACAGTTGTTAAAAGGCATTACCGTGTTTTTAACACTTTATAAATTTGCAATTCAACAATAATGAATACATGTCCTTTATTGTTACATTACTATGTGCATTCTTTCTTTCTCTATGCTGAAATCCTAATGCCTAAAACGCCGGCTAGGTGTTTTGTGTTTTTTAAGAAAATGTCGTGTGGTGTTTTTAGAGTTTCCTAAAATATGGTTTGTGGCTTGTGTTCTGGTGTTGTTTATTGTTGTTTTTAATACTTGTTTTCGTATGTTTGGTTGGCAGACTTGTTTGTGTTTTTTTACTTGTTTGTGTTTATATTGTTTGTTTATAAATGCGTTTTCACTTTGTACATTAATCCCAATTTTTTCAATATTACCTGATATGTTTTGGTGTTTGGTTTAGTTTTAAGTTGTTTTTTGTTGGAGATGTTTTTGAATTATTCAGTTATGGGTGTGTGTTGTGTGTTATTTGTGGAAAGGCTGTAAAAAAGCTCCATTGTTGAGATAGCAAGTTAGGGTGTGCGTTAAAGCATGTTGCGTAACTCGGAAAAGTTTAGGATAAAAATTTATTCGTTGAAATACCTTTTTGTTTTAATGTATGTATATCTTTTTTGTCGTGTTACCTGCGGCTTGTCGGGAGCCTCTGTGTTTATTTATGTGTTTATTGCCTTTTTGTGAATTGAAGCCAATGATGCATGAAGAGCCGTCTGAGTTGTGAAGAATACTTTATTGGGGAACTGAGGCTTCAAATTACGGCAATAGAATTCCTCTAAAAATTGACTGAGCATTTTTACTTAAATTGTATATTTTTATGCTGTAAGCTTTATTTAATGTGGTTAGACTGTTTAGAGTTGAAGTGAGAATGAATGGCACTCGATCGTTTAGGTTCATCACTAACAAATGCAATAAAAAAACTGTTTAAAGCTGGTGTAGTTGATGAGGCAACAGTAAAAGAACTTGTACGTGACATACAACGGGCTCTACTTCAGTCAGACGTTAATGTGCAGTTAGTGTTGAACATTTCTAAGCGAATTGAAGAGCGTGCATTAAAAGAAGATGTGCCTCCTGGAATTTCACGAAGAGAGCACGTAATAAAAGTTGTATATGAAGAATTAACTCGCTTCGTAGGCGATAAGCCTGTTCTGCTTAAGGTTGAACCGGGTAAAAAGAAAATTGTTATGCTTGTTGGTATTCAAGGTTCAGGTAAAACCACTCATGCTGCTAAAATAGCTCGATATTACCAGAAGCGAGGCTTTAAGACTGGTCTAATTGCTGCTGATACTTTTCGACCAGGTGCTTATGCGCAGCTCTTACAACTTGGTAATAGGCTTAATCTACCTGTTTTTGGTGATGCAAAAGAAAAAGATCCGGTTAAAGTTGTTCGTGAAGGACTTAAAACGTATGTTGATAAGGATTTAATTATTGTTGACACTGCTGGTCGACACAAGGAAGAAAAAGATCTAATTAAAGAAATGAAAGATCTTGAAAAAAACATCCGTCCAGACGAGGTTATAATGGTTATAGATGGAACTATTGGTCAACAGGCTTTGATTCAAGCAAAAACTTTTCACGAAGCAACACCCATTGGTGCTATTATCGTTACTAAACTTGATGGTTCTTCTCGTGGTGGTGGTGCTCTTTCTGCAGTTGCAGCAACTGGTGCTCCAATAAAATTTATTGGAACTGGCGAAAAAATTGAAGATATTGAATCGTTTGTGCCTTCCCGTTTTGTTGGTCGCTTGTTGGGTATGGGTGACTTGGAAACTTTGTTGGAAAAAGTGCATGATGCTGAGATAAAAGTTCCTCAAAAGAAAACCAAAGAAATTCTTAGCGGCAAATTTACATTAACTGATATGTATGAGCAGTTTTGTGCGGTTAAAAATATGGGACCCTTTAGTAAAGTGTTAAAGATGCTTCCAGGGATGTCTTATAATGTACCTGATGAAATGTTAAATAATGCTGAGGGTCGTCTTGATAAATGGCGTGTAATTATTCAGTCAATGACACCTGAAGAAAAAGAAAATCCTAAATTGCTTAATGCTTCCCGTGCAAGACGTATTGCACGTGGCTCAGGGACAACTGAGAAAGAGGTCAAGGAACTTCTTAAGCAATACTTTATGATGCGTAAAATGCTCAAGATGTTTAAGCGTAAAAAGAAGCTACCCTTTGGTCTTGGTGGCAAAGGTGGTATGGGTATGATGGGTGGTATTTCGCCAAACTTTTAGTAGGTACATGTGTTATGGATGTACAACAAAAAGCGTTTGAGCTTCTTAGTAAATATCCTTTGTGCGACCATTGTCTTGGTAGGCAATTTGCAACTTTAGGTTACAGCATGGAAAATAATGTTCGCGGTTTCTCTTTGAAGGTGTTTTTAACCATGCAGGCAAATGATTTGTTAAAAGAAAAACCTGATGAAGGCTTTGCTAAACTACACGTTTTGGCTACGCATGGTTTCTCAAAAACGGCACAGTGCACGTTGAAGCATTTAAAGCGGGAGTATAATTTTTCGGTTGAGCAATGTTTTATGTGTGATGGAACTTTTGATAAGGTTGAAGAATTAACTCAAAAGACGCTATCTGTTCTTGAGGGTTATGAATTTTTCACTTATCTTGTAGGTATTGAGATGCCTGTAAAGATTGAGGAACGTGAAGATGAATTCAAAGCAGTTTTTGATATTAATGTTGCCGAGAGTATGAAGCATGAATTCGGTAGGCTTTTTGGGAAAGCTTTGAATGCGCGTACTGGCAAAGAAGTAGACTACCTGATTCCTGATATTGTGATTGTAATTAACCCTTTTTTAGGTAATATTAAGCTTCAAGTTAATCCTTTATTTGTTGGTGGTCGATACCGTAAACTTGCTCGTACGGTTTCGCAGTCAAAATGGTTCTGTTCAAGTTGTCGTGGCCGTGGCTGTGAAAAATGTGGCGGAACTGGCAAGTTGTATTCTGAATCAGTTGAAGAATTTATCTCTAAACCTTTTCTGGAGGTATCTAATGGTGTAGATTCATTTTTTCATGCTTCTGGACGTGAAGATATTGATGCACGCATGCTTGGAGCTGGTCGTCCGTTTATTGTTGAAATTTCTAAACCTAAAAAACGTTTTATTGACTTGAAGATTGTGGCGAACGCAATTAATACTGGTGCTATGGGTAAAGTTGAGGTTTCAGAACTTTATTTTACAACTAAAGATAAGGTACGCCGACTTAAGAAGGGTGAAGGGGCTGTGAAGGAGTATCGGTTGCTTGTTGAGTTTGAAAATGATGTATCGGATGATTGTTTGCGTTTAATTGAAGAAAAACTTGTAGGTGTTACTGTTAAACAGCAGACGCCTTTACGGGTTCTGCATCGAAGGGCTGATTTAATTCGGGAAAGGTACATATATAAGGTTAAAGTTAAGAAGGTATCACTTAAAATGGCCTTGTTAGAAATTCGTTGCCAAGGCGGTCTCTATGTAAAAGAGTTAGTGTCTGGTGATGAGACTCGAACGGTTCCGAGTATTTCAGGTTTACTTGGAAACAGGGCAAAGACGCTTAAGCTTGATGTGCTTAACGTTGTAATGGACGATAATTAAAAGGTGTATAGATTGAGAGGTTCAAAAGGATATTATTCTGGAACTCGCAGTTTGCTACGTAAGCCACAACGTGAACGTGGAAAACCACAGATTAGCAAATTGCTCCACGAGTATGAGCTTGGGTCAGAAGTAATTATAAAAATGAATTCTAGTGTGCAAAAAAGTATGCCTCACAAGCGATTCCACGGTAAAGTTGGTGTTATTCAGGAAAAGCGGGGTCGTGGTTATGTTGTTGATGTTCCACAAGGTGAAGCGATTAAAACAATTATTGTTCGTTGTGAACATTTAGAGCCATATACTGGGAACTGAGTATAAATGGGCCAAGATGAACTATGTGAGACTCGACTTTCTTTGCCCCAAGTTAAGAAAATGTTGGAATCGATAGGTGAAGAAAATCTCGACCAATTTCAACGTCGTACGCTTGATTATGTTAGCAAGTTTACCAAAGTTATGCCTGAAAAGGCTGAAGAGTTATTGGTAATACTTGTTAAAGAGTATGAAATTGACGAGGTTGAAGCGGTTCAAATTATAAATTGCATGCCTGAAACTATTGATGAGTTACGGGTATTTCTTGCTGGTGGGCGTAAAATTATAGAGGCACAAAAACTTGAAAAAATAGTTTCTCTTCTGTGTGAAAACAGAATCCTCAAGTAGTACGATCACGTAAGTATTTTAAGTGTTACCTGTAATTAGAGAATAGAGTTTAGTGATTGTTATGGAGAAGCGATACGAAGAGTATGCTTATGTGTTAGATTTCCTACCTCATGGTAAGCCTGGAGTTCGTCCATCTGGAAGAGCTGGTTATAGAGCGGGAGCCCTTATTCAGTGCGTTGGTGAAGAGTTTTTTACTGTACTTGAAGCTTTAGTGAAAGAAGGATTACTACTAAAACCTGGTGATCGTGTTTATGTTGGTAAGGCTTCACGTGAAGAAGTAACTTATATTATTGGACGAATAAGCTATGAAGAGTTTACCGCGTCAGCTAAAGCGGAACTTTTCGCAGTTATAAATAAAATAGTGGCTGATCGTGAAAAATGGTTTGTTAACTTTTTCAATACTGCTCGTGCTATTACTCCGCGTATGCACGCTCTCGAATTGGTTCCTGGTATCGGCAAAAAATATATGTGGCAGGTCATAAATGAACGAACCCGTAAATCCTTTGAAAGTTTTAGTGATTTACAGAATCGTACCGAACTACCAAGTCCTGCTAAACTGATTACCAAACGGATCATGGAGGAGCTTGAAGGCGACAGTAAGTATCGGCTATTCACTCGGGCGCAGTAGCTAAAATGAGTATTGAAGAAACTCTGCAGTTATTACAAACTTTTAAAATTACGCCAAACGAGCTTCTTGGGCAAAACTTTATGGTTGAGCCCACTTTTTATCCTCAACTTGTAAAGTATGCTGAGCTTTCCTCATCTGATGTTGTGTTGGATGCTGGTGCGGGTTTTGGATTTTTAGCCAAGTTTTTAGCTGTTAAGTGTCATGGTGTTATTGCAGTTGAAAAAGACCCTCAAATTGCTTTCGTATTACGTCAACAAACAAATAGTTTTGACAACGTTATTGTTGTTGAAGATGATGTGTTAACCGCTAAGTTACCTGTTTTTAACAAAGTTATTGCGGCACCACCTTACTATTTATCCTCTAAACTTGTACTCTTTCTACTAGAACACAATATTGATTGTGTCGTGTTAGTTGTACAAAAAGAATTTGCTAATCGACTTATTGCAGATGTCGGCAGTGAAAACTATAGTTGGTTAACTGTAATTCTTCATCAAAAAGCCCAAGTTGAACTTTTGGATCTTGTGCCAAAAGACATGTTTTATCCACAACCAGCAATTGATTCAATTATAATACGGATAAAACCTTGGCAGACTCCTAAATTTGTTGTTAAAAATAGACTCTTTTTTGAGCAGATGGTTAAATGGTTATTTACTGAACGTAACAAAAAACTTTCAAATGCACTTGAACCGTTTGTTAAAAATACTCTGAAAATGAATAAACAGGATTTCAAAAAAATAATCAAAAATTTTTCCTATTATAATCTTCGTCCCCGCGAGATTACGCCTGAAGACTTTGGAGCCTTAGCTAATGTGTTTACCAATTAAACGTGTTTGGTTTCAAGATACCAAGTTCGATATAATTGACGAGGTGTTCGAGCCTTCTGAAGATTCTTTTTTGTTTGCCGAAAACCTTGATATACACAATGGTGATGAGGTACTAGATTTGGGTACAGGTTGTGGGATTCTTGGTGTTTTAGCTGCTCAAACAGCAAAAAGTGTGTTGTCTGTTGATATTAACCCATATGCCGTTAATTGTGCTAAACAAAACGCTGTTCTTAATAATGTGCAGTATAACATGGCTTTTTTGAGAAGTGACTTATTAACTGCTTTAAATACTGGCGTTTTATTTGATTTAATACTGTTTAATGCTCCTTATTTACCTTCTGAAATATGTGAAATTGAAACATGGATTGGACGTGCATGGGCTGGGGGTTTCACTGGTCGTGATGTGATCGACCGTTTTATTCCGCAGGCAGTAACACACTTAAAACCATTTGGCAGAGTGTTGCTGTTGCAATCCAGCCTGACAGATTTAAACTTAACTCTCCAGAAATTTCATGAATACGGTTTATCAACAGTGGTAAAGGCTGAACGGAAATTACCTTTTTTTGAATCTATACACCTTATTGAAGCTCAAAGTGTGCCTTAATTTTTATTTGACGACAGGTGAAACTGCGAGGGTTACATTTTCAACGATTCTCCTTTGGTAACAGTTATTCATTTACCATGTATTTCTAATGCAATTTCTAACGCCTAGTTCAGGTACCTCAAGAGGACCAGGTGGTAACAGTTATCCCTTTGCCATGTATTTCTAATGCAAGGGAAAATACTATTAATGCTGAAAGTAAAACAGAAAAAACTAGTAAAAACAATAAAGCGACTACTTTTTTTGCCTAAAAATGTTATCTTCGTTTAAGGGTTAAAAAAGATAGAGTAAAAAATTATGTTTTTACCCATTTAGGCTGTTCTATATTGTTTGCAGTCAAATTTTTGTCGTAAATTTTGGGAATAAAAATCATTTATGCGATATATCTGAATTGAACTTTATATCATTAACCGTATATTATGGCATCAAAATGTATTGTTGCTATTGATTTTTGTATTGTTCAACTTCGTTGTTTATGATTATTAATTCAATGTTTGCTTGTTTGAAATATTTAATCGTATCAGAGTCGGCGTGGTAACGTTTTTCACAGACTACTCGTTTTATGCCTGCATTAATAATCATCATTGCACACGTTCGACACGGTGTCATTTTACAATATAATGTTGATCCTTCAAGTGAAATTCCGAAACGTGCTGCTTGAATAATTGCGTTTTGTTCAGCGTGTAGAGTGCGAACGCAGTGTTGAGTAGTAGTGGTTCCATCGAGGTTAAAGACTTTGCGCATGTCATGTCCTGCTTCATCGCAGTGTGGTAAACCTGCTGGTGCACCAACATAACCTGTAGTCATTATCCGCTTATCTTTGACAATTACTGCACCACACTTTCCACGGTTACATGTTGCACGTTTGGAAATTGCTTCACACAAGTCAAGAAAATAGCGATCCCAATCCGGTCGTGTATTGTTAACATTTTCAATGCTCATGTCTATACTCTGCCTGTTGCTATAAGAACAACACGTGAAAACAAACTTAAAATGTTAGCGTTTATTTAGGCTTTGGGACAATATTATTTATGCCAGGTTTCTCTTGCATTTATACCCTCAAGATAATTCAGATAGCAAAGACGCTTGATATTTAAATTACAAGCACGACTAAACGCCTCCTGCCGCTTACGAACAACAAGCTTCTTACGCAACGGCAAAAAATTATCACGCTTAAAAACAGAAAAACAACCCTCCACATTAGAACGCTTATGATAAGCTTCAAACCATTTCTGCGGATCAGCCACCAACTCTTCAAGCATAACCCGCCATGATCCACTACCCTTCGAACGCAAAAGACAACCTTTCTTAGGATAAAACCGCGACACACCACCCACACCAGCCACCAAATCACAATTAACCCTTGACAAATAAGCCGAATCCCCACACACCAAATCCACCCGACCATACCGACGAGCAGTTTCAATTAACAAAGACTCAAAATACGGCGACTCATGAGCAGTAGGTTTATCTGCAAATCTAAAAGCAGAAACAAGCTTATACTTAAGCCCCACCATCACCACAATCTTCTCATAACCTTTACTGGTTTGATCTTTAGCACGATCATGCTCATAATTCTGCTTAACTGATGTAGTAAGCCCCGACCCATCAGGACCAAACTCATGCTTCAAATCCGCAACAGAACTATGGGTTAATTCAAAAACCTCTCCAAATATCTGCTGAACTTTTACATCCCCATAAGTGCGCTCAATTGTTTTGTAGCTAAAGAGGCTGGTTAGGTGGAGTTTTTCTTTAAAAAGCAGCATGTAACCTTGAGCAGCACGGTTGGATAGCCAAAGTATTGGGCCATAAGGACCACTTTAGCTCGTCTACAGGATTGTGTTTAGGTCTACCAGGCTCTCTGGGCTCAAGGGGTTTGGGTAGGTCAAGATTGCAGGCAGCCTGTTCCACGATGTTTCGTATGAGCAAAAGCATGTCGTTGATTTCATTTGTCTGGGCTAGGTCGTAGTTTGTCCAGTCTATGGGGGTTGGTGTTTTTTCTTGGTATTGGAATTTGTCTGTTTTTGGTTGTTGTATGATTGTTGTTAGTTTTTGTTGTTGGGGTTTGGTTTTCGTGTTTTGGTCACCTGCCCGTATGTATGTATGTATGTATGTATGTATGTATGTATGTATGTATGTATGTATGTATGTATGTATGTATGTATGTATGTATGTATGTATGTATGT
>JAITMO010000008.1 GCA_031277345.1 Candidatus Bathycorpusculum soli | reverse complement strand
TTTAACGTTGGTTAAGTGTGTGTTGTCTCGTTCTTTGGAGAATAGTTGTTTGGTTGATTGGTTGTTTAGGGAGCACCGGGATGGGTTTTATGTTTATGCTAAGCGTAGGGTGTCTAGGCCTAGGTATATTGCTGGTTATATTGGGCGTTATCTTCGGCATCTTGCTATTGCTGAGTCTAGGGTTTCTGAGTTTGATGTTGAGACTAATTTGGTGACTTTTTGGTTTGTGGATGAGAATTGTGTTAAGTAGTTTGTTACTTTGCATGTGTTTGAGTTTATTGATCGTTTGGTTAGGCTTATTTCTGATAAGAATTTGAAGTTTATTTGTTATTATGGGTTGTATTCTAGGTGTGCTTCTGGTAGGTTTCAGAAAGTGCTTATGTCTCTTAGTTGTGAAAAAGTGTCTGTTGTGTGTAAGAGGGTGGTGGTTTGTTGTTTAAATTGTGGTAAAGTTATGGATGTTGTGGGTGTGTCTAGGTCTGATGGGGGTGGTGGTTTGGTTTATGGTGAATGGGATGATGATTATGATTATGCAAATTGGTAGTGTCTAGTTAATTCGCGCCGAAGGCGCTTTGTTCTAAGCCTTTTTAGTGGCTATGGCTAGTTTGTTTTGGTTTGTTTGTGATTTAATTGTTGTTTTAATGATTTTATTGTTAAAGGGGTTGTTTTTGTCGGTTTCCAGATTTGTATTTTTAGAGGGTTAAGTAAAAAATAGAGCGTACGCTAAAGCGTTTTTTGGCGTTTCCAAGGTTTTTCCAAAGCAATATTATGTCTTAATGCCGACCAGCAGTCCAAACAGACAAAGTTCCATAACAGGAAGCACTAATTATCATCCGCTAAATATTTAAAACAAAAACAACCCTGCAAACAAGAATACTTGCATCTTGTTTTTCTGCTCCAACTAACTACTAAGTAACCATGCATAACTTTCGTTTATACTACAACATCGCAAAAACAAAACTTAGACTATAACTGACAGCAATTGACTCTTTACATGTTATGAACCCTTCTTTAGCTTGCATAACTGTTGTTTGTCTTATCAACAATTGTTAAATATGGTGTTATCAATATCGTAAACTGAAAGATCATGACAGCCGAGGTTGAGCTTAAGGAAATAAAATCTCTTCTAGTTGATTTAGCTAAAAGAGTTGAGGGAATGAATGGTTTGATAGAGGAGCGGTTGATTGGGTCTGTTGAGCCTTTGCCTGACGAGGTGGAAGCTGCTAAGGAATATGAAGAGGCTAAGAAAAAGGGCACTCTTGAACTTGTACCTTGGAAAAACATGTTTAAAGAGGCATAATTTTGCCTGCAACCCGAATCTTTATCGATAAGAAAGCTCAAAAACAACTTGAAGAGTTACCCAGACACATCCAAATCAAAGTAAGTACTGCTATAGACCTTTTAGAGAAGGAAGGCTTTTCTAAAAAACTAGACATAAACAAACTAAAAGGGTTGCCCAATCATTTTAGAGTTAGAGTTGGAACATATAGGATTCTTTTTGCTTTTACTTACAGTGATACTATTACAATCTACGCCATACGACACCGTAGATCTGTATACACTAAAATTTGATTAACATTTGTGTGACTGTTTCAGGTTTGGTTTGTCTTTAAGCGTTAACTTTTTGTTTTTTATGCAACAGGTATTTTCTTTGTAAATGGTTTGTTTGGTGTTTGTGATAGTTGTTGGGTTGTTTTGTGAAAAGAAAGAGAGGCGGTGAAGTGTTGATTGGTTAGTTTTGTTTTTCGTTGTAGCCTTGGACTTTGATTTTGTGTTTTTCTACGACAAGTTTTGTTTTGTCGTCAAATAAGCCTATGCTGTGTTCTTCTTTGTCATTTCGGGTACAGAGGTATTTTTTGCCCTTAGCCTCTTTTAGTCTAAACCGCCAGCCCTTATTTGCAAGCCCCAACAGTAATTGTTCCTTCTGAAAAACCGCCTCATCCACTGCAGGCTCAACTTCATTTTCTAAAGATTTATCTTGTTCTAAAATGGGTGCAGTGCGTTCTTGAGGTGCCTGTTCCAGAGGTTGTTTAGCTGGTTCAGTTTCGCAAGGCTGACTGGCTTCTGGGGTGTCTTTGTTTTGATTGTCAAGTAACGTCATGATTTCTATGGTTGTCATTTCGGGGTGGTCGGGTTCAAACTTTGATGAATTGGCTACGTAGGTGGCGTTCCACTCAAACAGCTTCTCCTTCAACGCCTCCTCATCGGTTTGATTGGGTACTATGAATACTGTGGGGAAGCCCATTTTCTTGTTGCGTTGATAGTTGTCTTTTAGTCGGTCCCAGTGCCTTTTGGGATAGCATTCTACTTCTACGGCGAAACTGCGCTTATAATCCCAATTGGTGTGGTCTATGTAGCCTTTTGCGCCTTCAACTTTTGAGGCGGGCATTGTGGGTGTAACGTACAGATCGGCTACGCTCTCATCAGTTGCCCCATCGTCTATGCGTACGATCCAACCGTTTAACCAATACACCCTACGCTGCAACATAATAGCTTGAATGTGCTTAACACCACCGCTTTTTCACCACGAAAGGTAACATCTAAGAGTCGTTTGGCTTTTTTATCGCTTAGGTCTAAACGCCAGTTTCGTGTGCGTATCTCTTTGGCTCTTAACTCCTTTTTACCGTAGGCGTATGTTTCTTCTCTGTATTGACGTGTAGTTTCGTCTTTGAAGGATAGGTAGGCGTTTCGTTTGGCGTTGTCTACGGCTAGGTTTTTTAGGGCATTTACAAACCCCATCTCCGTGAGCACAT
>JAITMO010000129.1 GCA_031277345.1 Candidatus Bathycorpusculum soli | reverse complement strand
TTGTGTGGGGTAGGCGGGGTTTACAGTGAGTAGAGTTATGGCTTCTGCACCTTCGGCTACGTTGACTTTTATTGTGAATTTACGTATAACATGGTCGTCTGTTAGAGTTTTTATTCTTTTTCTGACTGCGCCTTCAGATAAGCCTATTTGGTTGCCAATTTCAACATAGCCTGCTCTTGATTCGTTTTTTAGTATCTTTATAATTTTTTTATCTGTTTCATCCATTGTGTTGCATCTGTAGTAAAGTAGTTTTATTTAAATTTAACGATTTCGGTGCTATTAACTCTTGAAAAGTACGTTTATCGTTTTTTATCAATGGTTTATTTGTTGCATTTTCTACTTTATGCTTTTTTGGTTCATGATTTTTTGTTCTATTTGGAACATTTATTTGTCGGCCTGTAACATTTACGTCACAATGTTTAAAAGTCACTCGCTTTTAATAAAACGTTCATTTCCAATAAAAAGGTGAAGTAAAACAATGACCGACCAAACAAACTCAAATATTCTCAAATCAAAATGCCCTGATTGTGACGCAGACATAGAAATACTTGCAGACACAGAGATTGGCGAAATTGTTAGCTGCTCTGGATGTGGACTTGAACTCGAAGTGAAAGCTATTAACGCCGGTTGTGTAGACCTACAAGAATTAACAATTGAAGGCGAAGACTGGGGCGAATAAAGTCTTCAAACAACAACCCATATATTATTTTATAATAGTGTCAATTTTTAAAAGGAAAACTTAACGCAATGAGTGTCGCTCTTCTTTATGAACGCTCAGAAAACGATGAAGCAGGTGTAAAGCAGACTGCTCAACAACTTGGAATAGACCTCAAATTTATTCCCTTCCGTAAAATTGCTTTATCCATCTCAAAAGAAGGTTTTAGTGCCAAAACTATAGGTAAAGACTATACTGAAACCTTTAACCAAACCTCTGTCGTACTCAATCGGGCACAAAGCAAAAACCGGCGTCTTCAAGCATCCTACTTTATGGAAATGCTCGGTAAAAAAACCCTAAACACCAGCCAAGTAGAGTTTACCTGCTACAGTAAATTACGCACACTATTAAAACTTTGGAAAGCTAACTTGCCTGTTCCTAAAACCGTGTTCGTACCTTGTGATGCTTCTGATTTTTTAAAGAACCATAAAGAAATTCATAACGAAAAAGACATCGCAGAATTGTTTCAAGCAGACATCCCCCTTAATGACGGTATAGTAATTAAGGCAGATGCTGGAACCCATGGCAAAATGATCATGCTCTCCAAAACTCGCGAAGAACTTTTCGCAAATATAACTGCAACAAAACCTAGTATCATAAATCCAATTGGTGTAGTTGCTCAAAAACTATTTAACAAATGGTTTTATGACCTGCGAATAATAGTCTATAAAGAAAAAGGTAAACAAACTATATGTTACAATAAAGCACTTGCACGGGCAGGGTTCAAAGATTTTCGCACAAACACATTTCTTGGCAATATAGTATTTGAAGCTAAACTTCCTCAAAACGTAGTTAATTTGGCAATTAAATGCGGTAATACTTTAGGTGAAGGTAATGATGCTTGGATTTTTGCACTTGACGCAATGGTAAATGTTACCAATAAAAACCACGTAACTGATGATTCATTAAAAGCCCAGCTTGACCTTGCAACACAAGCGTATCTACCCGTACAAAAAGTAAAAGCTGATGAGACACGTCTAACTGATTTTACTGCTTGGAATAACAAATTAGAACAGACCTTTAACACATATGCAAACTCGAGTTCTTACCAGAAGATTAAAAACGTAATCGACGAAAGTATAGAAAATAACAAAAATTCCCTCGTGTTTCATGAGGCAAACTCCTGTCCCGAGTTCTGGGAAAACACCCGTCTCGTAACAGGTTTAAACGTAGCAATTCCGCTCTTAAAAATTGCTCAAAGCCTAACAAACTAGAACATTTTAGTATTTCAGGAGAAGAAACAACAAAAATGATAAAAATAGGCATAATTGGTGGTTCAGGATATGTTGGCGGTGAACTCTTGCGCCTGTTACTCTTACACCCATATGTAGAAGTAACAATGGTTACCTCTCGTCAAAGTGTAGACGAATACATTTTTAATGCACATCCTAATCTTCGAGGTTTAACACAGTTAAAGTTTGTATCCCAAGATATGACTGCGCTTCAGAAAAACTGTGATATAGTCTTTACTGCAACTCCGCATGGTGAATCAGTTAATCTTGTTCCAAAACTTCTTGAAGTAGGCCTTAAAATTATAGATATGAGTGCTGATTTTCGTCTTAAACTTGCTTCTGCATATGAAACTTATTATGGCTGGACTCATGCTTGCCCTGAAATGTTAAATGAGGCTGTATATGGTTTACCCGAACTTTATCGTGAAAAAATTAAAAATGCCAAACTGGTTGCTTGTCCTGGATGTATGGCGACAAGTGCCATTTTAGGTTTAGCTCCTATCGTTAAAGCAGGACTTGTTGATACTGACAAAATTATAGTTGATCTTAAAGTGGGTAGTTCTGGTGGTGGACGTCAGCCCTCTTCTGCTTCTCATCATCCTGAACGTTGTAGTGGAGTGCGTCCTTATCAAGTTGTTGGGCATCGGCATATAGCTGAAGTAGAGCAAGAACTTTCAGCTCTAAATGGTCAACACGTTAAAATTGGTTTTACTCCTCACGCTGTTAACATGGTGCGTGGTATCTTGGCTACAATTCATGCTTATCCCAAACACTCAATAACTAATAAAGATCTCTGGAGGACTCTTCGTGGTATGTATGAGAATGAGCCTTTCATACGTTTAGTAAAATATCAAAAAGGGCCTTATCAGCTTCCAGATCCTAAAGCAACTGTTGGTACAAACTTTTGTGATATTGGCTTTGAAATTGATGCGCACGCAAATCGGCTTTTATTGTTTTCTGCAATTGATAATATGTGTAAGGGTGCTTCAGGACAAGGTGTTCAATGCCTAAACTTGCTTATGGGAATAGACGAAACTACCGGTCTTAAGAGTACTGGGTTCCATCCGATGTGATTTGATATGTTGCTAGTAATTAAAATGGGTGGTAGTATCCTTAAAGAGGGGGCGTCAAGTGATTTTGTTTCCGACTTAAAGGAGATAATTAAAGATCATAGTGTTATTCTTGTTCATGGGGGCGGTGTAGAAGTTACTGAAATTGCTTCCAAGTTGGGTAAAGAGCAAAAGTTTATAATGTCTCCTGATGGTTTTCGTAGTCGTTATACTGATAAAGAAACTGTTGAAATTTATACCATGGTTATGGCGGGTAAACTCAATAAGCAAATTGTTTTAGCTCTTGAAGCTCAAGGTATTAATGCTGTTGGTTTAAGTGGGCTTGACTCTGGTATTCTTAGGGCGGAGCGTAAAACAAAACTTGTTGCTGTTGATGAGCGTGGGCGTAAAAAAGTAATTGATGGTGGTTATACTGGTAAAATAACTCAGGTAAATACAGGTATTCTTAGTTTGTTGCTTGGTGAGGGTTATTTGCCTATTGTTACTCCTATTGCTCTTAGTCAGGCTTATGATCCTCTTAATGTAGATGGTGATCGAACTGCTGCCATTCTTGCGGGTGCTTTAAAGGCGGATAAACTGATTTTGTTAACTGATGTTGAAGGGGTGGTTCTTAATGGTGTGTGTGTTTCAAAATTTTCTTCAACTATGGTTAGAGAGGTTTTGCCCACGATTGGTGGTGGTATGAGTACTAAGGTTCATGCTGGGCTTGAGGCGCTTGATCAAGGGGTTAAAGAGGTTCTTGTAACTTCTGGACTTGTTAAGCAACCTATAACTTTGGCTTTAAATTATAAAATTGGTACAGTGATAACTATTGAATGAAAAAAACATAATGGCTGTTGAGTCTCTTTATTTGGCTAATGTTTTTTCTAAAAAGCCACTGGTTTTTACGCGTGGTAAAGGTGCTTTATTGTGGGATATTAATGGTAAAGAGTATATTGATTGTGCAAGTAGTTATGGTGTAGCTGCTTTAGGTCATTGTCATCCAAAAATTGTGGCTGCTATACAGTTGCAAGCTGAGCAGTTAGTTACTCTTCATAGTTGTTATTATAATGATAAGCGTGCTGAATTTGTTCAAAAACTCGTAAGTATAACTCCTAAGGGTCTTGATAAGGTGTTTTTATCTAATAGTGGTGCGGAGTCTGTAGAGTGTGCTATAAAGCTTGTTCGTAAAGCGACAGGTAAATCTGAAATTATTGGTGTAATGGGTGCTTATCATGGTAAAACTATGGGAGCGCTTTCTTTAACTTGGGATAAAAAATATCGTGAACCTTTTTTGCCTCTTGTTCCTGACATCAAACATGTTGCACCTGATAATTCTGATAAAATACGTGAAGCGATAACTGATAAAACTGCTGCTATAATTATGGAACCCGTTCGTGGAGAGGGAGGTATTCGTGTTCCATCTGAGGGTTATTTACAACAAGTGCGGGAAATTTGTAATGAAAAGGATGTTTTATTAATTTTTGATGAGGTGCAAACAAGTTTTGGGCGTACAGGTAAACTGTTTTGTTGTCAAAATTGGAATGTAACACCTGATATTATGTGTCTTGCTAAGCCCTTTGCGGGAGGTTTACCTATAGGTATTACTGTTGCTCGAGCTGATCTTATGTCAACGTTTAGAGTGGGTGAGCATTCTACAACTTTTAGTGGGAGCCCTCTTGTGTGTGCTGCAGGCTGTGCTGCTCTTGATGTTTTAATAGAGGAAGATTTAGCTGGTAAAGCTGTAGTTAATGGAAAATATTTCAAGTCTCAACTTGAAAAACTTGTCTCTAAACGTAAAATTATCAAAGAGGTTCGTGGTTTAGGTTTAATGCTTGGTATGGAACTTCGTTGTGATGTTTACGGTGTAATAATGAAAGCCTTAGGTAAGGGTGTTCTTATTATAGATGCTGGCAAAACTGTATTGCGTATTCTTCCTCCTTTGGTTATAAGTAAGGAGCAAATTGATAAAGTGATTAAAGTGTTAGATGAATCTTTGGAGGAAGAAGAAAATGAACGATCAGGCAATACGATTTCTAACTAACCTTCTTGGTATTTACAGTCCTAGTGGAAAAGAGCAACATATAGCTAATTTCGTAGCCACTCAAATGAAACAAATGGGATTTGAAGTAGGTATAGACGACATAGGAAATGTAATTGGTGTTGTTGGTGAGGGAAATCCTGTTATTTTACTCTGTGGACACATGGACACTGTGGCAGGACATGTGCCATTGCGTGTTGAAGAAGGTAAAATTTATGCTCGAGGCGCTGTGGACGCAAAAGGACCATTAGCTGCAATGATTATGGCAGCATTAGCTGTTTCAAAAGAACCTAATTTTAAAGGAAAAATTCTAATTGCAAGTGTTGTAGATGAGGAAGCTACAAGCAAAGGTGTTCGTCACTTAATCACTCAAGGTATTGAAGCTGACTATGCAATTTTTGGTGAACCAAGTGGCGTTGAAAACATTACTATAGGTTACAAAGGACAAATTCAACTAAAAATCATTATAAAAACCGAAACAGGACACGCCTCAACACCTTGGCTCTACGATAATGCTCTTGAAAAAGCATATGAACTCTGGAGAAACATCCGATCAGCCTGTACTTATCCCTCCATGGACCCCCAAGAAACACCATTTACTTCTATCACAGTTTGTCTTGTAAAAATGATTGGTGGTCAAGGAGACTCAGTAATTCCGTTCGAAGCAGAAATGAACCTTGACGTACGTGTACCTATACAATTTACAACAGCACAAGTCTACGATAAAATGATAAAAATAATTGGAAAATACCAAGACACAAATCCACAAATAAATATCATCGTATCTGTACAAGACACTGTAGAACCATTCGAAGCAAACAAAGCCTCTCCACTCGTCCACGCTATCTCCTTATCAATACGCAAAGTCATAGGAAAACCCGCTACGCTACTGCGCAAAACAGGCACTGGCGACATGAACATACTAGGAAAAGCCATGAACTTACCAATAGTAACATACGGCCCCGGCGACTCTCACCTAGACCACACACCAGACGAACATATAGTAATCAAAGAATACCTAAACGCAATAACCATCTACAAAGAAGCCATACTAAAACTAGCTGAACTCTCCAACAAAAATCACCACTAACCTCAAATATATACCTGACTTTTTAGCCATTTTTATACACTATATTTCTTATGTTTTCCTGAACCTTTTCAACTTAACTATTGTCTCCCACTCAAAACCACTAACCTGATCCTTCAACTCCACCCGATAACCAGATCGCAACACCTCCAAAGCCTCAACCACCGAAACACCCAACTTTGAAACCCTAAACTGCAAAAAAGACAAAACCGCATAAGCACCATAACAAATCTTAACATGAGCCAAAACATGCGACCCCAACCAAACACGAACAGGACGCAAACAAAAACACCCTTCAACATCTTAAACGACCGCTCAACCACATCCTTATCAAAATACTCACGCACAACCTCACCAACACCTAAAACAGTATTATGAAAAAGCAAAGAAAAACCAAAAAACACCCCATCACAATCCAACCCACCTCTATCATAAAGACCCTCACGCTTCGCAACATCAACATACGGATTATAAACAACAAGCAACTTTCCACCCAAATAATCCCTCGACACCACATAAACCGCAGTATTCTTCAAAACCACACGATTTTCCTTCCGATACACCACCGCCTTATCCACTCAACCAAGAATCTCCTTAAAATGCTTATCCTTAATAACCCCACATATCACCCGCAAATCTACATCTAAAGTTTCTTGGATATTTGCAGAAGACCAAAACCCACGATCCAAAACCATCCCACTATACCCACGCTCAACAAGACAAGCAAGCATCTCTGTAAATATGCGTTTACCACTAAGGTTACCTTCAAAAGTACGGTGAAAAATTGGAAACCCCCATTTCTCCGTAACAGCTAACGCTATTTGGACAAGTTTTTTGACTTTTCCATCTTTTCCTCGACGAGGTTTTCCTTTACGAGTTTCACCTTCAAAATAAGTATCGGTTATATCAATGATTAAAGAGTGTTTTTCTTGTCCTTTTTCTTTTGGCAGGTGTGTTGCTATGGTTTCTTCTATTTTTGAGAAGTCAAGGGTCTGTATTTGTTCTATGTATTGTAGAGTTGTGCGGTGGTTATGTTTTCTATGCCCAAAATTTTGAGGACGTCTGTTTGGTTTAGCCATTGTTCCATTTTGTTTATGGATGGTCTGTTTAAAAGTTGTCCGTATGCTAGTATGAGGGCGCTTGGTGGTAAGAGTTGTTTTAGTCCTAGTTGGGTTGTTAGTTGGTCGATGATTTCTATGTCGAGGTGTTGTTTGACGTTGGTTATTTGGATGTTGTTTGTGAGGACTTTTCTGGTTGTTTTGTCTTTGATTTCTTTGCCTATGTATTTTATTACTTTTTGTTTTGGTTTTCCGTTTATGCGTTTGGATTCTACGAGTGCTAGGTAGGTGCCTGATTTTGTTTTTATTTTTCTGATGAATGGCATGTAGTGTAAACATTATACACTACATATTTGAAATTTTTGTGTATATTGTTGTGTACATGGAAAAACAACATCAAAAATACTGTTATCTGTAGTGTATAAAATCGAGTTAAAACTCAGGTTGTTTACAACCACTTGCGACTTTATTGTGTGTCTTTTCTTTTTACCGCTATAGTAGTGTCTTTGCTTTTTTAGGGCGCTCATAGGTGACTCTGTCGCATCGATCAAAACCACTTCATACTCCATATCGCTCTTCAGCAAAGCTTTACGTCCCGGTAGTGAAAATGTTCCATCCTTGATCGAAGTGTTTTCAACCCAACGAATGATACGGAAATTTTGACTCTCACTTAGACAATAACTTGCAGCAACATGCGCATAAGTACGATATTCCCTGATATACTCCAAAACAGCAAACAACATAGCTTCAAGACATAACTTAGGTTTAGGACCGCCCAGCACAAGACGGTTATTTAACGCAACAGAAAGAATATCAACATCTTTTCAAACGTGACACACTTAACACCCGTTATCCGACGAAACTCTTCATCACGATAACCCCTAATATTTTCGTACTTCATACACCGTCACAAAACATTACCAACAAAACACTAATTCGTTTTCCATAGTTATGCAAGAAGTCTATTTTATTGCAGACGTATTAGATTGCGTAGTTCTCGTATGGATTTTTCTGGTACGTAGCTATATGCTTATCAAGTTCGCGCAGAGTAGTTGAGCGAGTCGCTCAGAGTCTGACTGATTGGTTTTTTGTTCTGGTATATGTTTTACTTGATGTGCATTGGCTAGGATTACTTCAATTTTTACGGCTTCTAAAACGTGTATAGGTGTATCCGGTGGATGTTGGTTGATTTTATCGTTGTTTTTTTGGCATCGGTTTTGTTTTAACCACACTACTAGGTGGTCTATGTCATTGAGGCTGTTCTTGAAACGCATGGTTTGTTTGTCTTGTGTTTGGGGGTTGAGTATGGTTGCTGCGAGTAATTCTCTATGGACATCTATACTGCAACATTTTTTTAACTTACTCTTTTTCTCTTTTGTTTGTTGTTGGTTTGCATGGAAGAAGAGTGTTTTTTGGTTTTTAGGAGCGATTTTCTATACGAGTCAGGGATTCAGCCATCTACCGCAAAGTTAGTACATACGCCAGTTTAAAAGTGAGGTTTAATTTCCTTTAATTTCTCTTTGATGTTTTTCTTCTAATACATTTCAATACAATTAAAGGAGTCAAAAGGGGCAAAAAGGCTTCTTTATAGCACTTCAATAAAAGCTCGCTTTATAGGTGTTTAAAAAGTAAGATTACATATCTTGCAGATAGAGTACTTGTTTATAGTAGAGTGGATTTGTATTGTCTTGTTTTTTCATGTAGCAATAGGTGTTGTTATGAGAACTTGTTGAAAAAAGAATCTTTTTAAGTATTATGCAAAAGTACATATGCTAATGTTATTTTGACTTGTTATAATTAGTTCAGAGTTGTAAAGTCACCTTTGTTTGTTAAATAGTTTGAAAAATAAATGTTCTATTTGTTTAGTTGTTTTTTGTGAAGTAGTCGTGGGCTGGGTTTAGTTGATTAGTTTTTCTTTGTTTGTTTATGTTTTGTGTTTTAAGCGTTGAAGTATTGAATTTTTTGTCACGGACAAGGACGTTTTTTGAGTGACTTTTGATACAGTCTGTTCCGAGGGTGAGTAGTTCACTTTTTCAGCCACTTGATTGATTCTTTTTTGGAAATAAACAAACAAGACACCCATAATAATACCCATTACTACAACAATACAGACACAAATAACAACAACAGCTCTCAGACTAAAACCCTCACCCGATAATTCATTATCTCCATTATTTATTCCATCACTACCATCAATTGTACCATTTCCATTAGTGGATCCATCATTACCATTATTTGTCCCGCCATTACTGCCAGATGACCCAGCATCACTACCAGAAGGGTATATATCATCAGCATCGTTACCTGAAATTGTTCCTCCTTGCCTCTCAAACGTACCTGAGTTGGACACGCCACCACCCCCATATCCAGCGGTGTTACTCGTAATTGAGCCACCCGACATAGTAAAAACGCCCCTATTCTCCACGCCACCACCAGATACATGAGCGGTATTGCCAGAAATTTCACCGCCAAACATAGTAAAAGTACCTATGTTATACACGCCACCGCCATAACCACCCATACGAGCACCTAAACCAGATGCACGATTATTAGAAATTTTACCACCATACATTTCAAAAACGCCCAAGTTATACACGCCACCACCTGCAGCTTCAGGTTGATATGGCGCACCATCATCAATAGCAGTATTACTAGATATTTCACCACTATACAAAATAAGCTTACCACTTACACCAACATATACTCCCCCACCTAATTCGCCAGCAGTGCTTGTATGAGTTATTATTATGCTATCAAGTTTCAATGCACCTTTCTCAACAGTAATGGTGCTTTTGCCAGTTGAGCCAGTTAGTTTGTAGTATCCTGAGGCTTTGTTGCTTGTAAGGGTGATGTTGTTGTCTGCAGAGATAACAAGTGATTCTGTTAGGGTGATGTCATTGTCTATGGTTATGGTTGTTGCTTTTTTTGTTGACACATTTTTTATGGCTTCTTTGAGTTCAGCTTCATTTTTAACATGCACTACATCTGTTAAAGATGCTCCGTTGGAACTATTTACAAGTAAGCATGTAAATAGAGAAGAAACCAATATCACAACCAACAAAGAAGCCAATAAAGATTTACAAGGAATACGAAACTCAACATTCATACCCATAATCGCCATTCTTAACCTTATAATAAAAAATAGAGGATTGTGTTTAAGTGCTCTCATGGTTGTTTAGTTGGTTTTTCTGTGTCAAGTTGCTGTTTTAGTGCAGTATTTTCAGCTTTTAACTCAGTGTTTTCAGTTACAAGCATTGTGATTAATCGGCTCATAGTTTCCTGCATATCACGATATCGCACATTAAGAGTTGCAAGTTCTGCTTGTACCTGTGGCGATGGATCAAAGAGTGGATGTTGTGGAGATTGCTGGTTTGTTTGCTGTTGAGTCATTATGTTTTTACCTCGCGAATAAGTACCACCATATCATTTAAAGGATCAATGGCTAGCACACGCCAACCCTCAGGATTAGGAAGACTAGTGGTATGCTGCTTTATTAAGGTGCTCAGGTTTACTGAATGGGTCTCACAAATTGCGGGTTTTGTTTCTTGTTGTTGTGGTTGTGAATTCATTTTTGCACTTCCAAATTTTACACAGCTATCTATTTGACCAATATACCAATTGGCGCGTTTACAGTGGTTATGGTATAAAGTTCAGTAACTTGAGCTGACTGTTGTTGCGTAGTCATAGTTGCACCAATACTGTGTTGACTACCATTTTGTGTATACATTACTGTCTCACGCATGTAAGCAGGTATTTGGCTAAATGTATGAGTATGTTCTGCATCAGCATCCTGTGTCGTATTACCACTGCCACTTGTGGTTGTTGCAAAAGTATGTGCATGTGCAGTCTCATTATCTGTGTAACCACTATGATTGTGGCTGCCACCATTGTTAGTGTTTGTTGCCGCAACCCACGATGTGTAAGTGTGCGTGTGCGATTGCGTTGAACCAGTGTTATAACTACCCACATTTCCATTTGTAATGCCGTGAGAATGGTCACCTTGGTTGGGGATGCTGTGTCGATGGGTTGTAGTGCCTGTAGTGCCAACTGCATAGTGGTGGTGTTTACCACTTTTAGCTATAGTGATGGGGTTTGTTGTTGTGTTATAAACTTGCCCAATCTTGTGTTTATGTGCGTCTACAAGAAAAGTTTTAACTGTAAAACCAGTATTACTGCTTGATGTAACAACCGCTGTTATAGAACGCCCTAAAGAATCATGTGTAGTACACACAATTGTTGGAGTATAACCTGAAGGAAAAGTTCCAGATGAAAAACCAATCGTAGCCTCACCATTACTATTAGTTGTCACAGAACCTTTTTGCACGCCTCCAACACCACCACTACCACTAGGTGGTTGCCAGGTAGGTGCTGACCCACCACCTTGGCTGGTTAATACATCCCCACTATTACCAGAATTACCATTGCCATCAAGTATTGCGGACTTTACAGACAAATTTTCATGAGCAGTTATATTTCCTGCCTCAAGGTGCCCCCACTGGTAGGCATTGCTGGTGAATGTAGGTAATTTAGCTGGGTTATTTTCATTGATAGTTGCACGATTAGTTACGATGAGTAATGTGCCAGCTGCTGAGTTTCCACCTTGGCCATTTGTATAATCTCCTCCTTCGGCAAGCCAAATAAATGGAGTGCCCGTACGTGGTCCCCAACCAATATGCCAACCAGTCTTAAAATCACGCGGTGTAGCTGGAAGATTAAGATTCCCAACTCTATTTACACCATTGCCATGTAACACAATAATACCTTCATGACTATTAAGTGGACCACGTACAACAAAATCACCACGAATAAAGAAATGTTTAGTAACACCTAGAGCAGGACTGCCACTAAGAGAACCAGTACTAGCAGAACCAAATATTGCAATGTTGTGAAGATGATTCCACCAACCTCCACCTGCGCCAATAGGATTATTATTTTGAAGTTTTACACCGATATTAGTAGTGCCATCTGCTCCGGGTGGCTTGGGAGAAAATCCAATTGATTGTCCTGAAGAGTTGTAACGTTCATCACCTCCATAGAGCCAATCACGAACAGACCATGACCATATATTATTATCAGGTTGATTATTCGCATCACTTTGATAGTTATACAATTTCAAATAAGCACTACTAACAGTGATTGGATTATCTATTTCACTACCATTCCAATCACAATTACATCCACCGCTTCCTCCGCCAGAGACGTATTGTAGTTGGAAGGCTATGCAGTTGTAGTAGCCGCTGCTTAAATCATGCCACGTGCTTCCTGTCCATTGCCCAAAAATATTATCTGGCCTAGTATCTAAACAGTTAACATAAATCATGTTAGTGCTATAGTCCCATGTGCCGCTGATGCATAATAAAACTAGAACATACCATGTTCCATTGGCAGGGGTAAATGTGGAAGGAAAATCAATATCAAAAAACACTGAATTAGGAGTTATAGCATTTACGTCTGCTCTGCTTTTCAAATTAGAACTATAGAGCAATGTGTTTGGTTTAACTTGAGCTGTGTTGGGGTTTTGGCTGGTGGAAGAATAGATTTGTACTTGCCACATGCTGGTGTTATTGTTTTGTGAGCTAGCGTGGTTTGCTAGTTTTAATTGTACGCGGTTTATTTGTTGTCCTGTGCCTTGGAAGCTAACGTAATATTTGCTGTTATTGCCGTTTACTGGGCCGCA
>JAITMO010000128.1 GCA_031277345.1 Candidatus Bathycorpusculum soli | reverse complement strand
ACACTGTCCAAACTTTGCCCTTAGTAACATGCAAAGCCTGTTTTAACAGTGCAGGGTCTTCAATTGAGTTAATAATTAAACAATTATCGTCTTGATTTAAACCAGTAGTTACAGGCACCGTATTAAGTAAGGTGTTATCAAGCACAATAACTACGTCAGGATCATAAATTGCACAATGTAACTTTATTGGTTCAGTACTAATTCTGGTAAACGCAGTCATAGGAGCACCCATTCGCTCTGGACCAAACTCTGGAAAAGACTGAATATACTTGCCTTCATCAAGAGCAGCCCTTGCAAGCAGCTCACTTGCTGTCCAAGCCCCTTGGCCACCTCTTCCGTGCCACCGAAATTCAACCATCTTCTTCAACAATAACACCTTATCTGGTAATTTTGTTAAATCCTAAGTATAGCATCACATTCATATTAAAGTTTTACCGTCCTTCATACATAACGCGATTTAACAATCAAGATTACACCACTCATCACATAAAAACACTAGTATAGAGCACTAACAGCTATTGATTTATAAGTCTAAAAAACTAAAGGTCTTTAGGAGTGCACAAATCATGGTTTTAATTGTTGCAGCAATTGGAAAAAGCGGCTCAGGAAAAACTGTTACAATTGAATACCTAATTAAACAATTTTCAGCCGAAGGCTACAAAATCGGCGCAATTAAACACATACACCACAAAGATTTTACAATAGACACAGAAGAAAAAAACACTTGGCGATACACACAAGCAGGAGCAAAAATAATCGCTGCAAGTTCACCACACGAAATAGCCATAATCAAAAAAACTCAAACAGAGAATATAGACCAGATAATTAAAACTCTAAAAAGAGAAGAAAAAAAAATAGACATTATTTTCATTGAAGGCTACCATGATCTAGTTTCTAAAAGAACAGATATACTAAAAATACTTACAACAAAAGACCCAATATACCTACAAGAAGTACTAAACACTACTGTTGAGCCGATTCTTGCAATCACAGGACCAATTGCCAATTCAAACTCAACTATCACCCAAAAATACCCCATCATCAAAATCCCCCAAGAAGGCAAAAAACTCATCAACTTAATCAAACAACAACTAACACCAACAACATCTAAAAAACCAGAGACCAATAAACATGACTAAAAGGGCAGCTCTAATACTTGCAGGAGGCAAAGCACACAGATTCCAAACCACGGACCAAAGCTGGCAAGACAAAGCCTTAGCACTACTTGAAGACAAACCTTTATTAATTCACATAATCGAAAACATAACAACTATAGTAGATGAAATTATCATCTGCACAAACCAAGAAGAACGCAAAATAAAATATCACAACATTTTAGAAAAACACAAAATAGAAGCAAAAATTGTCACTGACGAAAAAACCAACGTCAACGGTCCAAACGCAGCCATACTAACAGGACTAAAAAACACCCAAGCAGACATCTGCATAACAATACCCTGCGATATGCCTTTTATAAAACCAAATGTAGCCGACCATCTTCTTAACCTCGCAAAAAATTTTGACATAGTTATGCCCATATGGCCTAACGGTGAATTAGAAACACTCATAATGACTCTACAACACGCCAAAGAAAAAGAAATCATACAAACTCTCTGCCAACTAAAACGTACACGCCCAAATGATATACCGCGCGCCACACCAAAAACCCTACTATCCACACCACTAAAAACAATAAAAATCATAGACCCAGCCCTAAAAAGTTTCATAAACATCAACACCCAAAACGACCTAAAAAAACTCCAAACCCGCAACACCCAAGGTCCCATCCAAGAGGACATACAGCTCATACAAAAAGAAGACAATTTAATTTCAAATTTGCAACAAATGCGTAACGCCGCTAAAATGTACCAAGAAAACCAGTTAATAGTAGCACAAGAAAAATTTGACCAATGTAAAAACCACTTTGAAAAATGTGACAACTTTTTCTGGACAGCACTATCAAGCGAAAACAAAGGAAAAACATTACTAAAACAAATCAAACAACAAAAAGAAAACAATCAACAGGCAATTTTAGAATTTGGAACTAAATACAAAGAAGCATGCACTAATGCCACACACCAGTACAATAAAGAAATAAGAATTTACAAAAAGCATCAGTGCACCCGCCTCTTAGAACGCGCTATTGCAGATAAACAACAAGTATTAAACAACTCACGTATGCTCTATTCGGCTATAAAAAAGCTATAAAAACCAATAAATGTAGAGATAAAAAGACACAAAGCAAGTTACATAAAAACTTACTTGTTGAATCAATATATGTAATGGCTTCTTTTATCGGTTACAATTAATGGATAAATAAATAGAGTTTATGTTTACAGTTTTTAGTGAATTGATAATCGTAATTTTCGTTTCAAGGGTTTTTTAATGTTGGATAGGGTGATAGGTTTTTTAGAATTGATGAGTCGTTGTGAGTGCTGCAAGAGATATTTATTCGCTGTTCCAGAATAGTTGATCCAATGTTTTATCAAGTGTTTTACAGATCAAGATACACAGTTTTATAGTAGGATTGTACTTGCCCGACTCAATTAAACTAATTGTTTGTCTTGTTACACCAATTTTTTCAGCTAACTGCTCTTGTGACAAATCACAAGCAACGCGTGCAAGCTTCATTTTTTTATTCTTCATTAGGCTTCAATCTCAGTTTCATCTTTGTCTTCAATAGAGTTTTCTGCAAGTGTCACTTCTTTATTAGCGTTTTTTTCATTAAGCAATACTGTCTTCTTAAAATTAAAAAACAGTATAACTGGAATAATACACGATCCAAGTGCAACGCCAATTATTGTAGAGGACCAATTAGGCGAAATATATCCAATATGTCCTAAATAGATGCCCACAACCAAAATGATAATAGAAACAGTTGAATATACTGTGCTGAAAATTTTTTGATTTTTTATTATTGTTATTTTTTCTTTTTCGCTACGCCATGTAACGAGAAGCCCTTTTTTTGTTAGTTTAGAACTTGTATACGAGCTTGTAATAACTACCATGACTGTGTAAGAGAGAATGGATAGCACCTGTTGTATTGGAATTAGAGGGTAAATAAACCAAGATATGAAGAGAATTGTTTGGCCTACAATAAAGATTATTATGCATAGTTCGTAGCTGTTAGATTTTATAGAGTTTTTTATGTCGGTAATTACTTCGTCTGTTTCTTTTATAAATAGCATGTTTTTTCTGGTGAGTGATAGTGTATAATAGGTTAGTGATGAAATAAGGGCAATTATTTCAAGTACGTATGTTAATGGGTTGAGTTGGAGAGCTATTTTCATGGTTAGTGATATTGTGGTTAAAATTAGGATTATGTAGTACATTGGTGCGTTTATTTGGCTGGTGCTTTTTTGTATTCGTTCATCTTTTATTTTGTTTGGCAGCTTATTTGCACTCCTTGTAAAACTCATTTGTGTACATTATACATGCAAAATTGTACAATATGTTATACATTACATTGTCTGGTTTAAAAACATTACGCATCTGACACCAACGTTATTCGAAAAAACACCCGTTCTTCCAAGCCAGAAACCAACACCACAATTGTTAAGCAGATAACAAACTTTTAGCTCTCTAAAATGCAACCACTAACTCACCGACTTTAGGACACGACATAGAAATCTAAAGACGCCATCAGCCATTTTTTAAAAAGCACAAAATTATTCATGGAAAATAATTCATACATATCTCAAAGGGCATCAAGGTCTTGAGGTTGAAATTGTCTGTGTTAATCAAGTGGAGGTCGAGACAGCAGAGGTGGATAAAATGTGGTCATATATTGGTGATAAGTTTCATCAATGCTGGCTTTTATGAGTAATCAATCACAACACACAGGCAGTTTTAGCCTATTGTTTTGACACAAAAAAACATAGATGAATTACGCACATTGCTTGCACCTTCTAAGATAAAAACAGTCTATATGATATGACAACTTTTCCTACAAAAACACATGTTAAAAAGAGTAGTGCATTGTCTGGTAAGCGTAATACGCAACGCATTTAAGTGTAAGCATCTAACTTTACGCATATAGTACAGCCATAGTCCGAAAAAGTATCCGCTTTTCAAAATCATATATTATACATCGCATTGTTGTTGAATTAGCAATAAATTTTTGGTTCTTTGACAGGGATTTGTTCGTGCATTAAATTTAGGTCATCACCGAGGATTATGTATTGAAGTAATTATAGAAATCATTCTAAAACAGCAATATTCTGACAAAGAGTCAATTCTAATTTAATACGATAAAGTGTTTTTTTTTTTTTGCAATAATTAAAATATATTCAACATTTTTGCATACTTTAAAAGTATATAACCATACTGTATGTTGAATTTATTAATACGTGTTCCTTACCTTTAATTTATAATGGTGAAAAAATAGATGAAAATATTGAATAAAAAATTTTATTTTTCGACAATATCGATGCTGTTGATACTTTCTTTTGCTGTTTCAATGTTTGCATTACCGAACGCAGATGCACAAGAATGGACAAAGGTAACTCCGTGGCCGTTTGTTGACGCACTACCAAATCCTGCTGGCGTAGACCAATCAGTTCTAATCAACTGGGGTCTAATAAACTACTTAAATAGTGTTGAAGATGGTTGGAACGTAACTTTACAGATTACTGATCCTAGCGGTAAAGTTACAAATCATACAGGAAAAACGTGGTCTACTGGCACAGTTGGTAAAAGATTTACGTTCGCAGAGCCAGGCAACTATACACTACAAACAATATATAGCGGTGAAAAATATTCATACCAGACAGCTAATGGCGCATGGGTCTATCGTGATGTGCAACCAGCTGAAAGTTACAAATATACTTTAGAAATACGCGAAGATTACCGGAAACCAGATCACCCAGGACATTCTCTTCCTTCTGAATATTGGAGCAGACCAGTTGATTCACAACTACGCGAATGGTACGGTATGATGGGTAGCTGGTTACTTGCTCGAGATTCACGTGCTGCACCTTTATTTGTGCCTTATAATGATGCACCTGAGAGCGCACACATCTTGTGGAGTATGCCAATTGGTGATAACTTTGGTGGTTTAGCTGGTGGAGACAGTGGCCTTACAGCTTACGAGACTGGTGAAGCTTATGACGGCAAATTTGCAAACTCTTTAATCATTTCAGGTGTTCTATACTACAACAGATATACTGTAGATTCGCCACTACAAACAGTTGTTGCAGTTGAATTGCGCACAGGTAAAATACTTTGGGAAAAAGACTTTAACTTTGGTAGTACCGCATCAGCAAATAGACCCTCTGGTGGTCAAATACTCACTTTTGTTAGTCAGAATAATCGCGGTGCATGGGCTTATCTTTGGTTTACTAGTGGAACTACTATGTATGCAGTTAATCCAGTGACGGGTGATCTTATATACACTATGACTAATGTTCCATCTGGAACTATCTACTTGGGTCCAAATGGTGAAATGCTAAAATATCGAATGGTGAATTATGGAACTACTTCAAATCAAAAATGGTATCTTCAACAGTGGAATTCTACACACGTTGTAAATAACGGCACACGCGCAGGCACAGCTGATGCTTGGGGCACTAACGTTCGGGGTGAAACATATAATGCAGATCGTCTTGGATGGGATCTTAATGTTTCAGCAGGATTTACATTTGTACCGGGACAGGCTACTGTATCGACAAATAATCAAGTGGGCTCTTTAGCTGGTGCAGTTCAACAGGCAGCACCAATAACGGTTGCTCCAGAAGTTCGTGCTGTTTTTGGTAACACTTCATTATATGGTGTAACCCTTGCTGGAGTTAGTCTTGAACCAGAAAACAAAGGTCAAACACTATATAGTCCAAAAACATGGAATGCGCCGTCTGAATGGTTGGATCTTCAGTCATTTGGATGGGCAGGACATAGTCACACAGATGGAGTAAGTGTTTTGTGGACAAAAGATAACACAAAGAACTATGGATTTAACATAGAAACAGGCCAATTTCTTTGGGAAACAGAGTCACAATGGCCTACAGATGGATGGTCTTCCCGCACATCTGCCCTGATTGCATATGGTAAATACTATACATCAAGTACTAGCGGTATTTTATATTGTTATGATGTGTATAACGGTAGTTTGCTTTGGACGTTTTCGGTTAAAGATAAATACACTGAATCATACCATGGTGAAAACTGGTGGTTAATTATACAATTCATTTCAGATGGAAAGATCTACATTGGTCACGAGGTACACTCTCCTACAATACCCATTACAAGAGGTGCGCCATATGTTGCAGTTGACGCAGAAAAAGGTACACTAGTTTGGGAAATTGATGGAGCATTCCGACAGAATCACTGGGGTGGACGTTCAATTATCGGCGATGGCATTATTGCAACAATGGATGTCTATGATCAACAAATCTATGCAATTGGTAAAGGTCCTTCAGCGACAACACTTACAACATCTAACAATGAAGTTGTAGCAAATACAAAAACAGTCATTAGCGGAACAGTTATGGATGTTTCCCCAGGTGCAGTTACTGATGAAATGAAACTACGCGGTAACTTTTATAATGGTGTTCCAGCGGTTTCTGATGAGAGTATGAGTGATTGGATGCTTTATGTCTATAAGGGTTTTGCAAAGCCATTTGATGTAGTTGGTATTGGTGTGACAGTTGGCTATACGAATGCGGCTGGTGATTGGATCGAAATAGGTAAAACAACAACTGATAGCTTTGGCAGA
>JAITMO010000123.1 GCA_031277345.1 Candidatus Bathycorpusculum soli | reverse complement strand
CGTGTTCCTGCGCCATTTACAACCATTTTTAGAACCTGTTCACGTACATCTGGTTGGTAGGCTTTGTTTGTGTAGGTTTCTATAAAGTTTCGTCTTGTGCATTTTTTGTTGTTGCAATTATAGACTTGTTTTCCAGCTTTGCTGTGCCCATTTTTGGATACTTTGTCGCTACCACAGCATGGGCATTTTATTAGGGTTTTTGTTGTCATAAATATTAACTCGTACAATAATAATTATGCACGACCCAAACTAAAATACTTTATGACGCCACCAAAAAAATAACTATTATGTTGTAACATCTATGTTTGCATATTTGTTATGGTGTGGTTTCAAATTTACCATGCTGTGTAGCATGCAGTAAAATATGTTTTTAGATGTTACAAAGTACTATGAAAAATGAAGTCAATACGTTTTTATCTTCAAACACATTAATAAAATTGTAACCACATGCTCTCCTTTAGCCGTGAAACTCTGCAGTCACCACAAAAAATGTTTGATACTAAAATAGTAATCACATTTATTTTAGCGGTAAGCATATTTTTTTCAGGCATATACATCATAAACACACTACCACCCACAACATCAGACAAACAACCACAACCAACAGAAAATCAAACCGCCCTAACAATAGCGCTATATCAATCTCAAAGTTACACCCAAGGAAACACAACATACGAATTCAGATATGTATCTGGAGGACAAGGAAACATACTACAAGTCACATCCGAAGGACAAACAACAAGCCACGCAGCAATCTCAGGCGCAACACCCAACCCATTTAACCTAAAAGTCACAATCCACTCAGCCACCGAAAACATAATAGTTCTACACATAACACCCCCATAATAAAGTCAGCCAACAATCAAACGATCGCAAAACAAGGACGAAGGAAAACATAAACAAAATCTATAAATTAAAATAAATTTGTAAAGTATTACGTAATTTTGTTGGTTGCTACGTGAAATAGCTTGTTTTGCGCTTCTTTTTAGAGTTTTTTAGAAAAATTTTTATAGCACGTCATTATGTAAAAATTTACATAACGATACAAATATTTACAGTGGAGAAGCAAGAAGTGAACTTGAAACTAAATAGCAGAACAACACCAAAATACATCGCGTTAATATCAATATTTTCAGCACTCTACGCAATGCTACGCTACCTGCCATTAGGTCCAATGATTGGATTAGCTGGATCATTTTCACTTTCAGACGCTTTAGCACCGTTAATAGGCATAATAATAGGGCCATTCGCAGGCGGTATAAGTGTAATAACAGGAACATTCGCGGCCATCGCATTTGGCAAACCAGTAATGTTTTTTGGATTAGACTTTCTGCCAGGCTTTATCAACTGTGTAGCCATGGGCTTTCTTATAAAACGCAAATGGGCACCTATCATCGCTTTATATGCATTACTTCTTGGAATTTTTATTGTTAGCCCACATTCTTTGCTATCAGTGCAAGTTGGTTCCTTAGCTATACCTTTTACATGGCTGCATATTGTAGCATTTATTGTATTTCTTTCACCTCTAAGATCAATAGCAGTAAATAACATCAAAAAAGTTAACAATACACATAAAACCGCGTCCAATCAACAGCAGCAGCAACATCATAAGTCCAATAACAGTGTAATATTAGGTACAATTTCTGGCGTAATACTAGGAGTAATATTAGGTATAATCGCAGGTCAAATACTATCCTTAAGCATAAGTAGTAACATAATATTAAGCATAAGCGCAGGCACAATATTAGGCATAATATGGTATGCTGTTATGAAATTTATCAAAAAAGTTAACATGCAAAACATGACGTACAGCTTAATTATTTTAGCATTCATCGGAACAATGCTACAACACATGACCGGCAGTTTACTTACACAACTTACGGTAGGCGTATTTGGTGAAGGAACAGACTTTACAGCAATGTGGACAGCAATATTCTATGTATACCCATTCGAACGTATATTGATAGTTCTATTCACAGTTTGTATTGGCGTACCACTTATAATTGCAATTAAAAAATCAATGCTACCCTTTGAAACACCAATAAATGAACAAGAAAAAAGTATCACATAACTTTTTTTCTCTATGTCTAAGCATAAATAGCGAGCTATGACATTTTTTTAAATAGGCATACGTCTTGTATATACGCCTTACCAATTCTCAAGGCAATTTCAGCTTTTTCAAGTTCACTACCCAAATATGCAGCGTGGTCTAAACGGGTAACTAGTTGGAGTTGTATGATTTTGGTGTAGATGTTTTTGGCGGTTTTACCTTTGATGATGTTAATTGGTTTAGTCATTGAAACATCTGTGAATAGTAAAGCTATGATATCATTGTTTTTTCGGTCAAGTGTGATTTTAAACATTCCAACACTATCAAGCTCAGATGTCATTGTTTCGTCTGTTGCAAGGGTAATAATTGATTTCTGTTCTAATGTAACATCATATAGCTCTTCACATGAGCGTTTATCTTTCAAAATCAGCAGATCCAAGCCTAAATCTTTAGGTACAGAAGCACGTTTTTTGGCAAGATACATCATTTTGGCAGCTACAACCTCTTCGTGGACTGTTCCTTTGGCTTTGGTGCTTTTTTCTGTGGCAAGCATTATGCTGGCATCTATTTCAGCAGATAATTGTGCAAGTAAAGCATTTATACCAACAGAATCGGCGTCAAAAAGTTCAGTAACATTAGCAACACCTACAAACAAGGGCACATCTGGGTTTCGAATACCAAATTCTTTGAAGGCGATAAATGATTCAAGCACATTTAATGGCTCAAGAATCAGGTCTGCTAAAATATTGCGGAATCCAAGTTTTTTTGCTTTAACAATTAATTCTTCAGTTAATTGTACGCGTTCTTGGGCTTTTTTTGGAAAGTGTCCTTCACATTGGTTAGTTGGAATAATCACTACAGGAATATTTGTAGCAAAAACGGCAAGTTGATCGATGTTTCCTGCATCTGCGCTTAGGATTAAATCGACGCCCGCAGAGACAGCAGCTTTAATTTCTTTAGGGTCAAGTGTATCTATGCTTACTGGCAGGTCAACTACAGTTTTAACTGCTTTTACGATTCGTGCAGCATTTTCAGGGTTGCTTTTACCTGCAATCATACCTACATCAATAATGTTAGCGCCTTGAGATGCGAATTTTTTGGCTAAAAATTGAATTTCCTCATCGCTCATTAATGCAGCATCCACGATTTCAGCCATGACGCGCATAGGAAAGTTTTTGCCGATCGCTAGATTTTTAATTAACATACTACTTGGATGTTTTAAAAGCTCAGCATTATTTTGTTCAATTGCCTCTATTTCTTTTAGAGCTTTTTCTATAAGAGTATCTCGAAGCAAATCACATGCAGGTATAGTAGTTGAAAGGGCAACTTTATCTATGGCTTCAAGTACTGTTGGCAGATCTGCAGCGTATCTTGAACCTTTGAACACAGGTACACCAAGAGTTTTAGTTATAACGTGGGTATCTCCATGACTTAAACCGGGTGTAAGAATCATATCAATGTCGTGTAAATTATGATTTTTTAGACCTGTGATTATTGTTTCAGAATTTAAAAAGGCTGCGACAGGAACATTTAACGCAACAACCTCGGTTACTATATTTGCCTGTTGGGCATAATTTTTCACTATGTCTTGGGCAAGTCTACCTGTAACTAAGAGCACCTTCATTTTATCACCTAAGAAGTTATTTTGATTGTGGCACCTTTGTTGTTTGCTTTTGCCACAAAAGCTTGTCCACCTACATTTTTTGCAAGATACGTTTTGACTTTTTTGATTGTCTCTTTTGCCTCACTTTGTTTTACAACACCATAAACTGTTGGGCCCCAAGAACTCTGGCCAAAACCACAAATTCCAAGGCGTTTAATAAACTCTAAAGTATTTACAATGTCTATATTTGAGTACGTTCCACCTTGTACATGAGCAAAATAGTTACCTGTAATTATTTGTATATCTGTTAAGGCTTCACCAAAGCTTTCAAGGTTTTTTTCTACAAGAGATGGAATTAGTTTAAACATTGTTAACCGACAAATTTTAGCAACCTCCTCAGCTCGCATAGGTTGCAACTTACTAAAGGCTAACTTTTCTGCAGAGTTAGATAGACCTTTTTGTACGTTTAGTACTGCAACAATGAAACGCCATTCTTTTGGGAAAGGTTGATGATAAATTAGAGGAGGCACATTGTTCTGAGCAACTTTTTTACCGCCATCAACCACAAATCCACCGTTTTGGAAAATAGCAGTACCAACACCAGTTCGTTGTGCACGTCCCATAGCAAGTGCAAGTTCAGATGTTGAAGCGTTAGTGTTAGTTAGTTTTGCCAAGGCAGTAGCGATTGCAAGTGCAAACTGGGTACCTGACCCAAGACCTGTGTGAGCAGGTATTGTTTTCTCAATATAAAGATGTACATTAGGTTTAGCTGGATAAGTTTTAAAAAAACGATCAACAAAAGAAGTAGCTAAAGCAGATTCTTCACCAGTAACTGTTAACCCCTTTGCATGTTGAGCATGAATAATAATATTTGGCTGATTTATTGCAACACCTAAACCACCAAACATTCTTCCTAAATCACCGTTTAAATCTATTAAACCAAAATGCAGTCGTGCAGGAGTCTTAATGTAAACTTTCATCTCTACCGCTTGCCCCATGTATCAATTTTTTTCTGTAAATCAATCATTAATTTGGCATAATGTGAATGTGGTGCAGAACGATTAACCACTTCAGCACAATTTTGAATTAAATCAACAAGTTTAGCCACATAAGCTTGTTCTTTTTCAATGTTGATGAACGCTTTTACACGGGTTGCATGAATTATAGCTTCAAGAACTGCAAATTTTGCTCGACAATAGCTTTGAGGATAACATGTTAGAGCTGTTATCTGCTGAACTTTACTTATGACTATAGTTCTCTGATTATCAAGAGGCACAAAATCTTGAACTGTTACATCAATTGTTGCATCAGCTTGCTTTAATTGTGGTGCACCAATTTTATCTGATTTTTTAAACCAATCCATTGGCAACGAAATATCTTTTAGAGCAGTCTGAAAAAAAATGTCAATATCACCTGTGAGATTTAACGTAGCTAATCTATGAATTTGCAAGTTTTTCAATGTAGTTGCTGAATTATAAATTGTTAAAAGTACATGTTGAAAATCCTGCATAACTACACCCATAGGCGCCGCGTTTGATGTCCCGTCTTGGTTGTAAGTACAGACTATGATTTCGTAAACCGCGTCTTTGCTAAATCCTAAATCAACCAGTGCAACCATACAGTTTACCTACTTAATGACTAAGAGATGTTTTTCAATCGAATGTAAAAATTAACAATCAATAATAAAGTTTTACTTCAAACACGCCGGATAAAACTATATTTGAACAACATTAAGTGTCAAAATGTTTAGAAATAGTGTAGCTTAATTTTGTTTTTTAAACACTTGATTAGCAATTTTAATACCTTCTAATGCATCATGAGCAAAATAGTCAGCCCCAATGGATTTTGCGTATTCATTATTTAAAACTGCACCACCTACCATTATAGTGCAAAGGAGATTTTCATTGCGTAATTTTTCTATTGTTTCTTTCATAGCAGGTATTGTGGTAGTCATAAGGGCGCTTAGACCAACAAGTTTTATGTTATGTGTTTTAACGTTTTGTATAATTGTTTCAGGTGGTACGTCTCGTCCAAGATCGATTATTTCATAGCCATATGTTTCGAGTAGTATTTTTGCAATGTTTTTGCCTATGTCGTGAATATCGCCTTTAACTGTTGCAACAAGAATTTTGCCCTTTGAAAGGGCTGATGTTGACATACTAGATTGTATTATTTGAAAACCTGCTTTAACTGCCTCTGCTGAGCGCATCAGGTGTGGTAAAAACAATTCACCGCGTTCATACTGTTCGCCCACAACGTTAAGTGCTGGGGTAAAGTAATTATCAATTATGTCAAGGGGCTTTATTTCTGATATTAAAAGTTGATTCACAGTTTGTGCAACTTTTTCTTTTTGGCCTTCTAGTATCAAGTTCATAAGATTGGTTTCAACTGTTAGGGATTTAGGTACATCTGAAAAGTTTACTATGTATTGTATAATATTTGCGTCCTCATTATTTAGTACTCTAAAAGCTTTGATAGTATTCATCGTTATATGCGATAGAGGATCTACTATAGGAACATCAAGTCCCTTGCTAAGTGCCACAGATAAATAAACGGAATTTAAAAATTCACGTTCAGGCAACCCAAAGGATATGTTACTTATACCTAATACTGTTTTAACATCTAAAGTTTTTACAAGGGGTATAGCCTTCAAAGTTTCCATTGCTTGCTGCTGCTCAGCAGACACAGCTAGAGCAAGGCAATCAATTAAAATATCATCCTTTGAAATGTCATAGCTGTTGGCAGTGTTTATTATTTTTTGAGCTATGTTGAATCGTTCTTTTGCAGTTTTAGGTATTCCCTGTTCGTCAAGGGTTAACCCTACAATTAATGCACCATATTTTTTTGCTATAGGAAAAATTTTTTCCATACTCTTTTTTGACCCATTTACCGAGTTTATAACAGGTTTGCCATTGTATACGCGAATAGCTTTTTCAACAGCAACAGGATCAGTACTGTCTATTTGTAAAGGCAAATCAACTATCGATTGTAGTGTCTTAATAACATGTGTTAATGTTTTAGCTTCATCTACATCTAGAAGGCTACAGTTTACATCGAGTATATCGGCACCAGCCTTCATTTGATCAACAGCTTCACTTAGAACATAAGTAAAATTATCAGTCTTTAAAGCATCTCGGATTTCTTTTTTTGCCACAGCATTGATTCGCTCACCAACTACATAAACACCCTCATCCTTTAAAACCACCGTTTTTGTACCCGACGACGCCGCGGTTATTGCACAAGGTGTACGTTTTTCTGGTTTTATATTAGTTATAGCTTTTTTTAGTAGGCTTATGTACTGTGGTGTTGTTCCACAACAACCACCCAAAATGTTTACACCTTTTCTAAAAAAGTCAGCCATACATTGGACATATTCCTGTGCCGTTACCTCATATAAAATATCATGTCTATTGTGTTTTGGAAGACCAGCATTTGGCTGCAGAATTATAGGTTTTTTACAATATTTTATAAACACTTCAACAATAGGAACAAGTTGTTTAGGACCAAGCGAACAATTTACGCCTATCGCATCAACATTTAAACCCTCCAATGTAACAAGCGCGGTTAGTGCATCACAACCCATAAACGTCCTTAAATTCTGCTGAAAAGTCATTGTACAAAAAACGGGCAAATCAGAGTTTTCCTTAGCTGCTAAAATAGCAGCCTTTGCTTCATATAAATCAGACATTGTCTCAATTAAAACAAGATCTGCACCACAGTTATTAGCAGCAACTATCTGAGTTTTAAAAAGATTGTAGGCTTCTTCAAATTTAAATGTGCCCATAGGCTCAAGCATTTGGCCAGTTGGACCTATAGCGAGGGCAACATATTTTGCTCCTGACTTTTTAGCGTTTTTAACGCCTGCAGACACAATAGACTCTACAGAATAACCACTACCTCGAAGTTTTAGTTCATTTGCGCCAAACGTATTTGCCGTAACTATATCGCTACCAGCAGCAACATATTGCTTATGCAAATCAATCACTACTTCAGGACAGGTAACGTTTAAAGTCTCAGGCATTACACCAGCAACAACATGTTTTTGCAATAACGTACCCATTGCACCATCAAAGAGCAGAGAACCATTCAACATTTTTTCAAAAAACGCCATGCAAACACCTCTTCAATTACCCTGTAGCTTACAGACCACACATTTTTGATTTTCGGATGCATTAAACTCTGTAATTCCAATAACTGCAGTAACAGATTTTTGAGGCATTAAAAGAAAATTTTCATTAAAAATTAAACCTATTTTTTGTGCATCAACCAAAGTTAAAATCACCTTCTGATTTTCAATTGGAAAACCATTATAGCCTGGACTATACCGAAAAGTCATATTATAACCTAACATTTTTAGTTCAGCCTCAATAAAACTACAAACCTTCTCTATGTACACAGTTGCACAGACATCAAAAATAACTGCTTGAGTCATACTTGTCATTTGAAGAAATTTCAAAACAGAATCCACTTCCACCCCAAGAGTTGCTGCAAGAACAATACATTTTTTATTATTTTTTAAATGTTCCAATATGCCCTTACCAGTTAGTTTAAGACCACAATTTTTAATCTCAACCTCATGATTAGTTAGAATGATATCAAAAATTTCAAACACATACCGCGGATTTACTGTTTGCATAAACTTTTCTATCATGGCATCAATTAGACTTTCAAAAGCATCATCAATAACCTGTTTTTTGTAGCCTAAACACCAGAGTATTTCAAGCTTATCTAAAGTTATATCCATGAAAATCTTACCACATAACATAACCACCTTTAAAGATTAAATCTGTTTTTATCAATTGAACTTGAACAAATATTAAACTTGACGTAATTTGGTTGTTGATAGCAAATAATAATGGTTAAATCAGGGTTTTGTCAAAACATGTTGATGATTAAAAGGGTATGTTTTTTGATTACAACATATTAGTTGGGTATCGGTGGATGTTACGTATGCTTATCTTATTTAAAGAACCAACAACATTAGACCGCCTCAGATTTTATTTCCTGCTTTCATAGTTGATTACACCACAAATTGATACACACATAATCCGCAACGTTTACACCTATTAGTAAATGTTTTAAATAAATGGTACAGTTCATGCGTTTGACGTGACTAAAAAAACACAAAACAAGCTACCGTAGCAACCAACAAGATTATGGAATACTAGACCTTAATACCAATTAGGATTTTGTCGGTAAATCAAAGGTTTTATTAACATACAAGTATGCCATTTATTTCTTAGACTGTTTGTGTACTGAATTACGCCGTATTATCTAAAAAATCAGAACATTTCAGAGATTTCTCAGAAATAATCCTTGAAGAATAAAGCACCATAAACCAACAAATAACCTAAAAATATCCAGATTACAAACAAAAACAATTACAAAGACCAAACAGAAAAAGAAACATTGGCGCAGGACACCCATCCAAACAAAGTTTAACCGACCGCATTCTAATGCTGCTCATATACCCGCCACCTCTACACCTCCTCAACACTACTCTCATACCTCTTTGAAGTAAGTCCGTCAGGAGTCCTTAAAACATAAGAAGAATAGATCCCTAATCCGCTAAACCCATACCACTACCAAGCAAAAAACATGATAAAGTTAAAGAGATAGATACGGTAAACGAGCTTGAAGAAATGTTTCTAGGCTTTACCGCATTCTTAGACGCTACTGAGCAAAAAGTGTCCAGACCAAAAAATAAGTGTAAACGCAAAACTCGTTATAGCAGCTTAACTTTTTATAGTTTATGGTGTATTGTTGTGGTGTTGTGAAGTGAATGGAGCCTTTATCGTTACGTGATCGAGAGACAATTGTTAAGCATAAACAGGCTGGCAAGT
>JAITMO010000118.1 GCA_031277345.1 Candidatus Bathycorpusculum soli | reverse complement strand
ACTTGCCAGCCTGTTTATGCTTAACAATTGTCTCTCGATCACGTAACGATAAAGGCTCCATTCACTTCACAACACCACAACAATACACCATAAACTATAAAAAGTTAAGCTGCTATATTGGATAGAACACAGGATTAAAATAAATAAATAGTTTGTTTTTGAATTATTTCTTCTTGATTTATTGGTAATTGTGGTATTTAGTATGATTTGTAGATGACTGAACTTGTTGTGGTAGGTGTGGTTGTTAAGATAGTTTTAGATAATAAACTCGTGAATAACAAGATAAGTTGAAAAAAGATGCTGTTTTTGGGCTAAGACACCTTGTCACGGTCTCTGATAAGTGTCTGTATTTCCTCAAGGATGTTTCTATGATAGTGATGAAATACCCTGTTGGTTTTTTGATAGTTATTGTTAAAAGGTTAGCCTCCGCCAATTGGTGGTAAGATTGCTAAAACATCTTCATCTTGTAGTGTTGTCTTAGTTCCTTTTAGATTGGTTGTGTTGGTGCCGTTTATGAATAATTGTAGAAAACTCTTAATTTGTCCATTAGAGTCAAACATGTATTCTACGAATGGCTTACCATATTTGTCAGATAGTGTTTTCAAGACTATCTTTATAGTGATTTTTTGGTTTTCTGAATAACTGAGTTTTTCTTCTTTTTTACCAGTTATTTCTCGTAGTATAGTGAAATAGCGTATTGAAATTTGCACGTGATCTCCTGCTCTATACGTGTATTATGGTTTTAACTGTTATGCTTACTTTAAAAATTTTATGAGTTTTCGCGTATAGGGCGATAACTTTGATTTTTTATAATTTCATAGAGGTTAGAACAGGTTTTAGCAATACTTTTTCGATTTTTAACGTATTTTCCACATAACACTTGTGATCTTGTGAACCAAATATTTGCAAATTTCCCTAAAGGTGAAAACTCTCAATTTTATTTACCATTGTATTTTGAGTTTTTGTACTGTGAAGACTTTGACTATATCGTTTACTATGAATGAGAAGAATGCTGAAAGCCCAAGTATTATTAATGTTTCTGCGACAGGTACTGCTGTAAGGTTTGGTATTCCAACAGTAACAAGTATTGTTCCTGCGATTAGGCTTGCAATTATAGTTAGTGTGAGAATTTTACTTGGTTTGGATTTGTAGAATGGTCTTCTTTCACGAACATTAAAATTTAGAAATAGAGCTGAGTAGAATAGTATCTCAAAAGTGTAGGTGTATATTGCTGGATTATTAATTGACACATTGAACACGTTAAGTGTAAGATACAACAATGCAATTGACTCAACAATTACAAAGGTTCCTAAAATGGCTGCGGTTTTTACTGCTCCGTATATTTTCCATGTGGCTGGTTTATTTGAGCCTTGTAGTTTGTCTGTAGATAACGCAATTTTTACTGGATCAGTTAAGAAAAAGTACAGAATAACTCCAAATGCTGAAATCGCGTAATTTCCTGTTAACAGAAATGTTAGAACTGTAAAAACAGACACTTGTAGGGTTCTTATGATTTTACTTAAAATCCATGCAGTTATCCGCTCATAGATAACTCTACCATTTTTAACTAAATCCACGATGCTTGTTAAGCCTTCATTAACTAAAACAACGCTTGCTGCGCTCTTAGCAACATCAGTAGCGTTATTTACCGCAATACCTACCTCAGCCTGTTTTAAAGCTGGTGCATCATTTACGCCATCACCTGTCATACCAACAATGTGTTTACTATCTTGCAGATTCTTAACTATAGTATACTTATCTTCAGGAAATACCTCTGCAAAAACATCACTTTCCATTACTTCTAATTCAGCAAACAACGACTCTTTTTTACAATCTGCCTTTAAACTGGAAATTAAAACAATACGCTCACCTAACCCAACATTTTTGGCCGTTTCTTTAGCAATTGGTAATGCATCCCCTGTAAGCATTTTAACTGAAATTCCCAATTCGTTTAACTCATGTATAAGCTGTTTTGAGTCTGGACGAGGTGCATCATAGAGAGCAGCTAACCCTACAAGTCTTAACTTCTCTTCATGATCTGTTTTAGCAACCGCCAACGTCCTATAACCCTTTAACGCGTATTTCTGCGTTTGTTCATACAGTAATTTTTTTTCAGTTCCTGTTAGTTTGCATGCCTCACCAATAACCCTAACAGCACCCTTCATAACTCTAAACCTTTCATTATCTTTCTGCATTACCGCTTCAGTACATCGTGTTTTAGGGTCAAACGGCACAAAACTTGTCTGTACAACTGCGCCAATTGGTAATTCTTCTTGTTTAGCTGCATCAATAAATGCAAGATCTATCGGATCATGATTCGCTATCTTAGATGCCAAAGCACCATAAAAAACAACATCTTTTTCACTAAACCCGTTACACGCTAAAGTTTTAACCACCGACAACTTATTTTTAGTTATAGTTCCCGTTTTGTCCACACATAAAACATTCATAGTTGCAGCGTCTTCAACAGCACTTAACCGAGTTACCAACACACCCTTCTTAGACAACTCCATCGCTCCAAGCGCCATACTAACCGTAAACATAGCCGGCAACGCCACAGGAATCGCCGACAACAAAATAATCAAAAGAATAGGCAAAGTCTCAACAACACCAAACCCCCTAAGAACCGAACAAACAAGCGCAACTATCGCCAAAACAGACACAATAACAAGTAACCAATGAACAACACTCGATATCACTTTTTCAATATATAACTTAGGCTTAGCCAACTCAACAAGATGAGCAGTTCTGCCAAAATACGTATCAGCACCCGTAGACATAACCACACAATTCGCTTCCCCGCCCTTCACAACCGAACCTGAAAACAAAATGTCCCCCAAACCCCTATCCACACTAAACGACTCACCCGTCAAAACCGATTGATCAATATCCAAACGGCCCGATACAACCTTAACATCAGCAGGAACGCAATCTCCAGACCTAACCCGCACAACATCCCCTGGCACAATTTCCCGAGCTGGTAAAACACTCCAAACACCCTCTCTCAAAACACGCGCATTAACCCGCAACTTTTCCTTTAACGCATCCACAACCTTTGAAGCCCTAACCTCCTCTTCAAAACCCAACACAGCATTTAAAACAAGCAAACCCAAAATAATACAAACATCAGCATAACGTTGCAAAAAAATCGAAAGAACAATAATTATCTCCAATAACCAAGCTGTAAGACCCCAAAACCTCTTAATAAATTGTAACCACGGCTTAACTTTCTTCTCTGGGATCTCATTAAAACCAAACTGTTTCCTACTCCTCTCGACATCCGTCAAGTTAAGTCCAGTTCCTAAAACCTCATAATCGTGCTTTTTTGATGTCGCATTCTCTGAAACTATATTATTCTCTTTGGCCAAAATAATCATTAGATACTTCGTGTTCACTCATTTACATGTTACCTAGATACACACAAAACACAAAGCACAAAACCAATGAACAATTCTTTCATAACATGTTGGATATTTTTAAAATTTGCCAGTAAGTTTTTATTTCTAAAGAACTCACTTTAAATTGGTGCTTATTATGGATAACAAAAAAGAGATTGTACAAAAAAGCATAGAAACAGCTTCTCAGGGATTTGGGAAAGCTGCAGAATCAATGTGTGATGCAATAATTGCTATCATGGATAAACTTGCAGGAAAAAAATCTGACATAAAACTTAGTTTTGAAGATCTGGTAATAGAAACGGGTCCAATAAAAGCAAAAGTTAACGGTTCAATAGTTTTAGACATAGTCTACTCAGTAGATGCAGAACCTATCTCATAATTTTTTATTATTTTTTTATTGAGGCACTCCTGTTGCTATTAACAACTTTTTTGGCTGGGAGCATCAAATCTGGTAAAATAAAAGTAAGCCAGAATAATGCTGAAGCTTTGGAAATTACTGCTATAAATAAAAAAATCGATGTTAACGCTAAAAACACAGAGTTCATAAAAGACGTAATATCAAGTGTACGTAAAGATGCTAAACCCCAAAAAGGCGTGATTGGTACAATTAAACGTGGTGTTAATGGGCTGCAAACAGTACGAAGTGTACAGCCAATGGTTAAAGAAATTGCTGAAGATTTGCAACGTGAAGGTATGACTGTAACTTTATCTTTTAAAGGTAATACTGTAGTCACGGTAGGGTCTGAAGCTGACTCAAATTTCGCTCGTCTCTTGTTAGGTACAAAAGGCGTAGAAGTTAACAGTATTCGAAAACTAGTTGAAATGGGACTTTAAATTTGTTTTTTCTGCTTTAACTAATAGTAGTAAAGAAATTATCTGTTGTCTCCAGATTATTTTTGTTAGCAATGTTATATACTTTGTAGTGTAGCTTTTTTAGTGTGTTAAAAAAAGAGTTTTTTTATTTTTGTTTGTTTTTGATGAGAGCTAGTTTACCGCCTGCTTTGATTTGCTCTTTTTCTTGTTTACTTAGGTTTAGGTTAACTTTGATTTCTGTTTTTTGAGTTTTGTTTTTTAATATTAGGTTTTCTGATAGATTGTTTGTTTCTATTTCGAGTAAGTCGTCTTGGTTTATGTTGTCATAGTCTTGTTTATTGGTGAAAGTTATTGGTAGAATTCCAAAGTTGATTAAATTGGCCATGTGAATGCGTGCGAATGATTTAGCGATAACTGCTTTTATGCCAATATATTTTGGTGCTAATGCAGCATGTTCGCGTGAGGAGCCTTGTCCATAGTTTTCTGCTCCTATGATAAAACCGCCTTGTTTTTGGGTTGCACGTTGATAGAAATTTTTGTCTATGTGGCAAAATGTGTATTTGCTGATTTCTGGAATGTTGCTGCGCAGAGACATGATGTTTGTTCCACCTGGTAGTATGTCGTCTGTTGTTATGTTATCTCCCACTTTTAGTATGACTTCGCCGTTAAGTTGTGGTGGAGCGGGTTGAAATTGTGGTAGAGGTACAATGTTTGGTCCCATGATTACTTTGTTGTTTGGATTTACAGTTGCTGGAATGAACATGGTATCGTTTAGTATGAATTTTTCTGGCATATTGATTTCTGGAAAAATTCCTAGTTTGCGTGGATCTGTAATTTTACCTGTTATAGCAGCAGCGATGGCTGTTTCAGGGCTTACTAGGTAAATATTTGCGTCTTGGGTTCCACTTCTGCCTTTAAAATTACGGTTAAAAGTTCGTAGAGATACAGCGCCAGTGTTTGGAGCTTGGCCAATGCCTATGCATGGACCGCAGGAGTTTTCTAGAATTCTTGCACCTGATTGAAGAAGAGGTTCCAGTTCTCCTGTAGCTGCCAAGTTTTCCATTACTTGGCGTGAACCTGCAGAGACTGTTAGGTTAAGATTTTCGTGCACTTTTTTGTTTTTAAGTAACGCTGAGACTATCTTTAAGTCTCTAAGTGATGAATTAGTACAGCTACCAATACAGACTTGATCTACCGGGGTTCCTTCCATCTCGCTAACAGGTCTTACATTGTCGGGGCTGTGTGGCATAGCTAAAAGAGGCTCAACGTTTGTTAAATCGATATCAAGAACTTTACTATATTGCGTATTTTCATCTGCTTTAAGTTCTATCCATTGGTCTTCTCGTCCTTGGCTAATAAAAATTGTTTTGTAATTTTATCTGAGGGAAAAATAGATGTTGTAGCGCCGGTTTCTGTTCCCATGTTAGTTATTGTTCCGCGTTCTGGAACACTTAGTGTTTTTACACTTGGTCCAGAGTATTCTAAAATATTGTTTACGCCACCTTTTACAGTTAGTTTTCTTAGTACTTCTAGTATGACATCTTTTGCTGAAACAAAAGGTGGTAGTTTACCCGTTAAGTGTATACCATAAATTTTTGGCATTTCTAAATAAAAGGATTCACCAGCCATTGCAGCTGCTACGTCTAATCCGCCTGCTCCAATAGCTATCATTCCCATACCGCCTGCGGTTGGGGTGTGACTATCACTACCTATTAACGTTAAGCCTGGTTGAGCAAAGCGTTCTAAGTAGAGTTGATGGCAAATACCATTACCTGGTCGACTAAAGACTATGCCATATTTAGCGGCAACACTCTGTAAGTAACGGTGGTCGTCAGCGTTGCGAAAATCGTTCTGAAGCATGCTATGGTCTACAAAACTTAGACTAAGCTGAGTTTTAACTTGAGGTATACCTATGGCTTCAAATTCAAGATAAGCCATAGTACCTGTTGCATCTTGAGTTAATGTGTGATCAATTTTTAAGCCAATTTCTTCGCCTGGATCCATTTTGCCATCAACTAAGTGCTTTTCAAATATTTTCTCTGCAACGCTTTTTCCCATAAATTATCCTTTCCATATCATCTGAGTTGTTAGCTGCCAAATGTAGAGAACTTCAGAAATTTAAGCCTCACGTAAAATAAAGTAAAAATGTTGTTTAACTGTAAACTATATGGTAAATGTTTAGTGGAAGATTGTGAATAGTGATTAAGGCGATGTTTGTTATGTGCAGTTTTTATTGACTGTTTAGTGTGTGCTGTCTGTTTTATGTAACGTATATTAAGGGGGGGGGGAACACAATCTGTTATATATATTATTAAATGAAGTGAAATAAATATGAAAACTCTAAAAAATAAAAATATAACGTTAGGTTTTACGGTGCTGATGATTATTTCTTTTGTTGTATCAATGATTGCATTGCCAAACGCAAACGCGCAAGACATTAAGACTTATCCTTTTGCTGACGCAGCTCCAAAAGAGATTGGTCTTGGACAATATGTTTCAATTAATGTTGGTTTAACAAAGCCTATAACTGGTGGCGGTTGGAACATGACTATTTACATTATTGACCCAGATGATAAGGTTGAAACTTTTAAAAGGATGACCTACGAGACTGGATCAGTAGGGTTCCGTTATACGCCAACAAAGGAAGGAAACTATACAGTGTACTCGTCTTTTGAGCGTGAACAATACAATGGTCGGTGGCATGCGTCAAGTACAAGTGAAAATGCAACTTTTCAAGTATTAGGTGGGGACTATCAAAGACCAGGTTACCCGGGGCATGCTCTTCCTGCAGAGTATTGGACTAGGCCAATTGACGGACAATTACGTGAGTGGTATTCTATTGCAGGTAGCTGGCCATATAAACCAAAGAATTTGTATGCGCCATATAATGATGCGCCTGATACTGCGCACATTTTATGGAGTATGCCAGTTGGTGATACGATGCAAGGATTAGCTGGAGGAGAGGCTGGTGTCTATCAGTTTCAGGATGGGGATGCTTATGAAGGTAAATTTGTAGGTTCTATCACTATATGTGGAATTTTGTATTATAACCGGTATATCTCAGGGTCGCCTCAGCAAACAATTGTTGCAGTTGATTTACACACAGGTAAAACTTTGTGGGAACGATCATACAGTTTTGGCGGTGGTAGAATTAACACAGGACAAATTCTTTCTTTGGACTTTTCTGCTAGTCACGGGGTATGGACTTACATTTGGTTATCTGGTAGCGTTTCGGGTCAGGGTACAGTTATGTATGCACTTGATGCATATACTGGAGATCTTAAATATAATATGACTAACGTTCCATCTGGAACTATTTATCGTGGTGCAAATGGTGAAATGCTAAAATATCGTATGGTAAACTATGGAACTACATCCAGTCCAAACTGGTACTTACAACAATGGAACTCTACTCATGTCGTAACTCGAGACCGTACAGGTGGAAACGATGTATGGACTAATAATGCTCAAAACGTACAGTATAATGCAGATACTCGTGGATGGGATCTTAACGTTTCAGTATCAGGAATAAATTTTGTGCCAGCACAGGCAAATGTAGGCGCAAGTGCTCAAGTAGGTTCTCTAGCTGGTGCATCTCAGCAAGCAGCTCCAATAGTAGCGTATGCAGATGATCGTGTTATTTTTGGTAATGTTTCAACTGCAGGTATAACTCTTTCAGGATTTGGCCTTGAAAGAGAATCTCCTGGATATACGTTGTTTAACAGAAAAACATGGAATTCACCAGATGAATGGAAAAATGATGCATTAGCCAGTCAAGACGGTTGGGCTGGTTTTAGCCAAGAAGACTTGGTGGCTGTTTACTGGAAACGAGACAGCAGATCCAACTTTGGTTTTAGTCTATCAAACGGCAACTTTTTGTATGAAACACAACAACAAATTTATGCTGATGCATGGGGAGGAGTTTCCTCATCGAGAGATGTTCCAGAGAAAATCATTGTCTACAACAAACTCATTGAAGCAAGCGTTGGTGGTGTTGTGTACTGCTATGACGCAAAGAATGGCTCATTGCTTTGGAATTATACTGCAGTAGACTCTACTATAGAGTACAATGTTCTAACTGGTAACTGGTGGTTAATTCCTGTCGCTGCCGCAGATGGTAAAGTTTACTTTGGACACCATCAACATTCTGAAGGATCACCTAAAAACAGAGGTGCTCCATTTTTTGCACTTGATGTAGAGACTGGTGAACCTGTTTGGCAAATTAATGGTGCATTCCGTCAGACTAGATGGGGTGGCCCTGGAGTTATTGGTGATGGTATCATTGCAACAATGGATACATATGACAATCAGATATATGCAATCGGCAGAGGTCCAAGTGAAACAACAGTTTCCGTATCTAACGCAGTACCTGCAGCCGGTTCCACAGTCTTGATTTCAGGTACAGTCATGGACATTTCCCCGGGAACAGAACAATATAATGTAGTATATCGACACTCTAAAGGTGTTCCAGCAGTCTCTGATGCTGACATGAGTGAATGGATGCTTCATGTCTACAAACAATTCGCCGAACCATTAGACGTTATTGGTGTTGAAGTATTATTAGCTGGTGAAGATGTAAATGGCGACTGGTTTGAAATCGGCACAACAACAAGTGATCGCAATGGCCGATTCTCTTTTGCATGGACTCCAGAAAAAACAGGCGAATACAAAATACACGCAGTCTTTGAAGGTTCAGGTGCGTACTATTACTCAACAGCACAAACTGAAATAGCAGTAACATCATCCGTGGCAGAAGTAGATGAATCAACGCCACAGTATGTATGGTACATAATTGCAGCAGTCATCGTAGGCATTGTAGTTGTTATCATAAACATGATAATCGCTCTAAAAAAGAAATAAGCAAACTAGAAACAATCAAATAAAAACCTTCTTTTTTTATTTTAACAATCATCATTACTTATTTTAAAAATGTCAATAAATAATTTTTTAATAATCGGTTAGCAAGTTCCTAAATTCCGCGTTTTTTAGGCATTATGTTGTTGGTAGTTTCTATAAATTCTGTGAAATGGGTTTTAATTGCGAAAACTGTTTAATTAACGGTTTTTTATAACGGGACTAATGTGTTTGTATAGTGCCTAATTAGGCATTGTCGATGTTATGAAAAAACGAGAAATAAGCGGTATTTTGCAATTAGGAGCCAAAAATTAAGAAAAAAATCGATTTTCCACATATAATGCCTAATTTTCGCGAAATTTAGGAAGTTATGTTTTTGCGTGTTCTTAATAGCCTTGTGTTTTGCGCTATCGTAAAATGTGTGAATTATGTCATCAAATGGATTGTTGTTGTCGACCAAATTGTGAAAGAATACTCTACCTAAAATCCCGGGTAAATTATACGTAGGTAAATTGGAATTTTCTAAAAAAATCGTAAATTTTGAAAATGTCTTGAAAAGCGTTCAATTAGAAAAAACATGTTCTATGTATAATTGCTTGTGTTATACATATGTTCTGATTATCTGTTAAACTCCATTTCAGAATGATTTT
>JAITMO010000221.1 GCA_031277345.1 Candidatus Bathycorpusculum soli | reverse complement strand
GGCAGTGGCAAAACACGAACCGTAATCTCTATAGTAGACGTGCTAGAACGATACGAATGGATAAAAAACGTATTATTCCTCACCGACCGAAACGCCCTAGTCACACAGGCAAAACGCTCCTTCCACAACCTAATGCCTAACCTCTCACTTTGCAATCTCACTGAAAACAAAAAAGACGCAACTGCCCGTGTTGTATTCTCAACTTATCAAACTATGATAAACTGTATAGATGACACCAAAGATAAACAGGGCAACCGCATGTTCACGCCTGGGCACTTTGACTTAATCATTATAGATGAAGCACACCGCAGCATTTACAACAAATACAAAGACATCTTTACCTACTTTGATGCACTACTAATTGGTCTAACCGCTACCCCAAAAGATGACATAGACAAAAACACTTACGAAATTTTCGATCTTGAAAACGGTATACCAACATATGGCTACGAATTAAAACAGGCAGTACAAGACCATTATCTGGTAGATTTTACATCAATCGAAACAGAACTAAAATTCATGACCGAAGGCATCACTTACGATGAACTTCCACCTGAAGAAAAAGAAGAATACGAAAAAACCTTTGCAAACGAAGACGAAGAAATACCAGATAATATTGAATCCAGCAAACTCAATGAATGGCTATTTAATCATGACACCCTAAAAAAAGCGTTACATGTTCTAATGAAATATGGGCAACGCGTGGATTATGGAGAAAATATTGGAAAAACCATAGTGTTTGCAAAAAACCATAATCATGCTGAAAAAATCCTCGAAGTATGGAACAAAGAGTACCCAAATTATCCAGCAAATTACTGCCAAGTTATTGATAATACAATAAATTATGCCCAGAGTCTTATTGACAACTTTTCTGATAAAAAGAAATATCCACAAATTGCCATTTCAGTTGACATGCTAGATACAGGTATAGATGTGCCCGAAATTTTGAACTTGATATTTTTTAAGAAAGTGTTTAGCCGCTCCAAGTTTTGGCAGATGATAGGTCGCGGCACACGTATTTGCCCCTGTTTGATAGATGGTAATGATAAACAACAGTTTTATATTTTTGATTTATGCAGTAATTTTGCGTTTTTCCGACTGCATTCCAGAGGCAGATCAGCTGAAACTGTTTCTACGTTACAAGAGCGTATGTTTAACATAAAAATCGCGATGATTTACAAGCTACAAGCTTTTGCTTTCAAAACTGATGAGTTAAACACTTACCGAGCCAAGTTAATACAGGATGTGGTGACAAAAAATGTGGCTCTTAATCGAAAAAATTTTGCTGTTAAACAACACCTTAAAATTATAGATAAATTTCAGCATATATCTGACTTTAACGTTTTGACTTATGAAGATACTCAGCAAATTGCTGAACATATTGCTCCGCTTATAACGCCTGAGTTTGATGATATTTCTGCTGTACGGTTTGATATGCTGCTTTATCAGATAGAACTTGCTCTAATTGTAGGTCAGCCTTTCAAAAAGGCAAAGAAAGATCTTGTAAAGAAAACAAGCGAGTTAGCTCAGTATGTAGCTATTCCTGATGTTGCCAAGCAACAGGAACTTATTGAGCAGATTTTACATAATGACTACTTGGAACGGGCAGGTATAATGGATTATGAGGATATTCGTATCCAGTTGCGAGGCCTCATAAAGTTTATTCCTGATGAAGAACGCACGCGGTATGATACTAATTTCACAGATGAGCTGCGTACTGTTGAGTGGAATGAGTCACAGCTTGATAATGGTGATCTTGCTAATTATAAGAAGAAAGTCAATTATTATATTTTGCAGCATCAGGATATTTCTGTTATTGCTAAGCTTAAGAGTAATGTTCCGTTGACATCAAATGATGTTAGGGTGTTGGAGAGTATTCTTTGGGAGGAGCTTGGCACTAAGGAGCAGTATGAAGCGCAATATAAACAGACTCCTTTGGGTGAGTTGGTGCGTTCTATTGTGGGCTTGAGTATGAAAGCTGCAAATGAGGCGTTTTCAGCTTTTTTAAATGATAATAAACTTGATGCTGCGCAGAGGCATTTTGTGAAACAAATTGTCGATTACATAATTAAAAATGGCATGTTAAAAGATTTAGAGATCTTACAGGAAAGCCCCTTCTCTGACTCTGGTAGTGTTAGTGAGTTATTTGATGACCCTAAAGTGTTTAAGACTTTGCGAACAGTGATTGATTCAATAAACAATAATGCTATTGTAGTGAAACAATAATCTGCAAACATTTGACATATTAGCTGCTAACTGGTGTGCAACAAATTTTGATTTGTCTGTATGGTACACGAACTCTGCGAAACGGGTTTGTATTTCGATTGGTGGTAAAATGGTAGTAAAATTCTCAATCTGTTGTTTAGTAATTGCTTGTCTTGTAGCACCACCAGATTCGCCAAGCGATAGCATAAATCTTTGATAACTATCGCTGATTAACAAGGCGTTTGCGAATATATGATTAAATCGAGGGGAATTACAACGAATTATTGCCACGTGCTGATTAACTCTTGCCGGAAGTATTTCAGATGGCACTACACAAGAACGAGCCACTGAAGCACCTGTAATGTTAAGTAGTACATCGTTTTTTTGTACAGTCACATTATCAAGTTGTTTTGCTTGTTTATCGGTTATATGTGCTAATTCATCGTACTTGAAGTATCCATTGTGTACATTCATGCTCCGAATGAGGCTAATACCTTCATCAATATAGCTTTCTTGGCCACCTTTTGGTGTTGCACCAGAACCAATTTTGTTTGTTATTTCTGAAAAACTTGCTGTTTTCCAACCCATCGGGTTTGTTACTGGGTCTCCGAACATCTCTATAAATTGCGATTTCACAAGTAAGTCACATTTTCTGATTTGCACCTTACGCTTTTCAATAAGAGCAATAACACGGTCGAGAGCATTAACAATTTTTTGCTGAACATGTAAAGGTGGTAATGGAATTTGGATATGAGAATACATAGAAATCCAATACCGTTTATGTAATTCCGTATCAACTTTAATTCTGGTCATGTAATAATACAGATATTTAATCTCAACATTTTTTCGTGCTTTTAGTATTTTCATTGCAGAAGATTTTACCTTAAATGGGAAATCGACATATTTAATTGCAGTTGTGAAATCATCAAATATTATCACGGGTAAATTATCCGAAAAAATGTTATCCGTTTCATTTGTGTAACCAAGTATAAAACTTTGTCCAGCAGTTAATACAGGAATGCTGTATGCATCTTTGTACTCAGTGTTTTGTACTATGTATTTTGTAGGTTGTTCATACTCTAAAACGTCGCCTAATCGCGCTATTTTCCATTTGTCCATCAAGCAGCAACTCCAGTATTTCCTGTGCTTACCGCTGACAGTTTGTTTATCTCTGCATGTACTACTATGTCAAAAACGATAAATTGCGATTTGAAGTTAGGCTATGTATTTTTTGTGCGAGTTTTTTACGTTATTTTGGTTTACCATGGCGTATTGGAGTGTGGTGTCTACGCTTTGGTGTCCTAGTAATTGTTGTACTTGTTCTATGGGCATGCCTTTGTCGATTGCCATTGTTGCTAGTGTGCGTCTGAATTTGTGTGGGTGGACTTTTGGTATGTTAAGTTTTCGTCCAAGTTCTCTTAGTCGTATTTCAACGCCACTGATTTGTAATCGGTCATGTGGCTTTTGAAGCGTCACAAACAAAGCCGGATTAGTATCATCACGACTGTTGAGATAATTTTTTAGGTGTATTTTTGTTCGAGCGTCAAAGTAGACTTTACGTTCTTTATCGCCTTTTCCAAAAACAATGCATTCTCGGTTATCAAAGTCAATGTCTGCCTGATTTAAACGTACAAGTTCACCAACACGCATGCCCGTTGAGGCAAGTAGGTCTATAAGTGC
>JAITMO010000204.1 GCA_031277345.1 Candidatus Bathycorpusculum soli | reverse complement strand
CCCACGCTCAGCCACCTCACCTGCAACACGCAATAAATCCAATGCACGTCGTGCATCGCCATGCTCCGCAGCTGCAAGAGCCGAACAAATACTCAAAGCAGAATCAGTTAAAACATCATCATGAAAAGAAAGTTTAGAACGTTCAAGCAAAATATTCCTCAATTCACTCGCATCATATGGTCGAAAAACAAGTTCCTCCTCACTTAAAGAACTAAAAACCCTAGGATCAAGAAACTCTTTAAGTCGCAAATCATTAGAAATTCCAATAATAGAAACCTTACTTCTCACAAGCGTCTCATTAATTCGCGTTAATTCGTACATAAAAGCATCACCCTTCTCTTTAATTAAAGCATCAACCTCATCAAGCACGATAATAAAAAGAATCCGTGAAACATCAAGACTAACACGAAACCTATCAAAAACTTCATCAACAGATAAACCAGTAAATGGTATAGATATACCCACACTCTGACCTAAACTTGCAAAAACACGATATTCAGAACCCGTCATACGACAATTTATATAACAAAATTTTACTTGCGCACCATACTGTTTAGCTTTCGCCTCCAAATGACTTAACACATATTTTGTTACAGCAGTTTTCCCAGTACCAGTTTTTCCATAAATAAAAATATTCGAACATCTAGCACCCTTAAGAACAGGAGCAACTCTCTCACCTAAAAGACGAATCTGATCCTCCCTATGAGGTAACCTATCTGGAATATAGTCATGTCGAAGCACTTCTCTATCTTTAAAAATATTTATTCTATTAACAAAACTATCGAATACGTCATCAAGCACATTACCATTTCCCATAGTTTAACCTCAATTTTTCAAAGGATACACCATTATTTCTATTGGAACAAATAAAGCATAAGGTACAAAAAATTAATCTTAACACATAACATTTCTACAAAAACAGGTTTAAAACTATAGAAAAAGTGGAAAGAAAAACTCACACCCCAAAATTTCCACTGGATAAAACTTTATATCTTAATTTAATTTCCTTTAATTATTATATTAAATTATATATACATTGGGTATCAGTATATTTTTAATTATATTAACTTTTTTCATCTAAAAAAATAGACTAAAAAACTGATAAAATTTTATTACACCTAAAATAAAGTTCTACAACCATTTTCTCGAGCGGAAACTAAGGGGTGTGTCTATAAACTGTTCTAAAATGTTAAAACTACAGTACATAAAAATAATTTTTAACTTACACTAAAAATTACCATTTTAAAAACTTAATAGATTAACTTCACAAAAATGTGAAGTATTTGTGAAACTACAGTATTAACTCTTTATTTTAACCATTAATTATGTAATTTACCTTATTTTACGCCGTTTTTATGTGAATAACACACCCCTACATTTCTACTGGAAAACACGAACTGACAACAAAATAGTTTTTTTTTAATAAATCATTTTTATGTGAAGCATGTAAATGCATTAACGATGAAATTTTCGTTTAAAAAACAAAATAAAACGTATTTTAAGCTTTTTAACAATGTTAAACTTTACCATAACAGCTATAAGGTGTGAAGTTATAAAGTTGTGAACAAACACAAAGTGATAGATATGCCAAAACCTGGAATGCGAGTGGAAATCGTCAATAGGAATGGTAAATACACTATCGCATTCGAAGGACAACTAACCCGAGAAATAACACAACAACTTAATGATATTGCGGGATTATTAGGTACTATACCAAATGAGAGTCAACTATCAACAAATATAACCAATATTTATCCAACAGAAACCTCACGATTTGAAAAAGTAAAAAAAATTATTCAAAAAAACTTCTCCTTAATTTGGTTTGTATCAAAAGATGTACAATTAATTTATGAACAGGAACTTAAAGAACCTATAGGTCTAAGCACTGTTTCAACATATTTATATAGAATGGCAAATAAAGGCTTGCTTATGAGAACCGGTACAGGAAATAACGTTAAATATAAAATAGCACCAAACTTGCCTCAAATAAAAACTAAACAAATTCAAAACAACTACTAAATTACACGTTTTATTGAACTACGTAAAAAACCTAAAAATTCATAAATTGTAAATAAATAACTATGTTTCGGGTACGCTTAAATCTTCTTTTTTTAAGAATTTCTCCATTTCCTTTTTAATACTGTATTTGAATGGAATTTTTCCCATTTCGCGTTCAAGATATCCATCTTCATAAAGTTTCTTCATTAACCGTGCTGTATGCTCTCTGCTAAGATAAACCCTATCTTTAATTTCAGGAGCAGTCTTTGGACCCTCAGAAGATAACATCTCAAGCACTACAACTTCAGTATTAGTTAATGAAGCTAAGGCTTTATCACGCTTAATAGGTACAACAGGCATAACTTGTTCAATCTTAATCTCCTGAGGTGACAACAAAACTTTTTGTACCTGCTCCTCAAACACGTTCATTCTGTCTTTGAGAAACTCTTGCATTGCTTCCAGATCTTTTATTTTTACATCCAAACATGACAAAGCAGATGTCAAACTACTGTTATTTTGAACTATACTGTTTAGTTGATTTATTTGTGACTCAAGTAAACTCTTTTGATTTTCAATAATGCTCCAGTGATCATCAAAGACTTTTTTTTGAGTTTCAATATCGTTAAGCTGACTTTCAATAGGTAAAAATCTTTTCTCAATTATGTCTATTCTTCTCAATCCTGTATCAGATTTTGCTAGACTTCCCTCAACTTTAAACGCCACTTGCTCAAGTCTTTCAGATTTTTGTCTAAGCTCCCGATTAAAACTTAGCACAATATCTTCAATGACACTTCGAGCTTTTTCATACTCGCCTTGAGCTTGACGAATCCTTCTATAGTACCCTGATGATGCAACAACTATAGCTACTAACAAAGCACCAATTAATATTGATAGTACAGCTTCACTCAAACTCCCACCTCATTGTGATTTAAGCGTGATTTACTCCGTGATTTATAATGTTGCATCACACATCACAGTTCCATGGGGGGTCTTTTAAGTGTTATGGTAAAGATCATGAGAAACAACGATGATGTCACACATCACAATATCACATACATTCAATAAATTTTCACACTGTTTATGTCTGGAAAATAAAACAAAAAATAACCGTAAAACGATCTCTGTTTTATGATTACTTTGTTTTTCTCGTTTTTGAACATTGAAAAACAATGAAAAAAAAGAAGCTTAAATTAGCCTTATTTTATGTGATTTGTGATGTCACAAGGATTGATTTGATGGGCTAGATAGCCTTTTTAGGCTTGTTTCTAACTCTTCTCTGATAATTTCTATCAATTTTACATGGTCTTCTAGCTCTTCCTTCTTTCCAGGAATGTCTTGATGAGCCTCCACGTAATCTCTTAATTTGTTTGCTATTTCAAGATACGGGTCTAAAGTTGAACTCTCAAACACACCTAAATAGCCTAAAAGTAGTACTGTGTAGATGGATTTAATCACGTTATCTTTGGACTGTGCTAAAGTCCTATTAAAGGAACCTCGGCTTATTTTAGCTTTGGTTAGGCGTAATCTTGCTTTTTCATCGTATTTTAGCTGTTTACCTGATATATTTTCGGCTAATATATCTATTAACAGTGTTTCAAGCTGTATTTTTGTTAATTGACAATTTTTGGTCAATATTTTTACAATAGGGTCGTTTAAAGCCCCGTTTAGCCATGCTGTTGTACTGTCTTTTAACTTCAAAACTTATCTCTTCCTTGTTATGTCTTATGGATACAACTTTGTATACTATTGATGCTTTAATAGCTTATTGCCCCTAAAATGGGTAAAAACTTACTAATAAATTGGTGTAAAATAGTGTTATTATGGCAAAATATTGTATTATTGGGAAATTTATTCTATTATGGATTTAATTTAACGTTAAAATTGCATTTGCGGGCTTACACACGGCTATTTATTATACTTACTATAGTCCTTTTTTGCCTTTTTCTAAACTTTTATGATAATTTTTTATTCCCCCCGCAACGTATCTTTGCCTGATTGGTGTTTATTTTTTTCCGCTAAAAACACATTTTTTCTCATTTATTTTACAATTTTTCTTTATAGCTATAAATGTGGACCTTGTAAATTGACATTGTGATGTCACTAATTATGTGTAATCACGTGTGAATCCCATGAAATCACGTGATTTCCCTGAAAAAGCATGATATCACAAGTTGTGATAAGTTTGTGACGTAGTTGTGATTGTGATGTGATTTGTAATTATCACGGTTGCGTTTGTAAAAGTTTTGGATAGCATTGTTAGGTTTCTTCTGTACAGGTGTTTTAGTTTGTTAAAAAGTTCTGTTTTTAAACTCTGTAACTGAATATTTCGGCTGTTTTAAATCATGAAATTTGGTTGAACATATAACCTCTTTACCATTTAGTTAGACCGTTCTTTTTGTGGAGGCATTTGTAAGCCCGTTTCTTCTTCAAATTGCAGTTTTTTTATATTTGGAGATTTGTTCTGTTGTTTGTGATTTGGCTTTTTACTAACAGCACCGTGACATTTTCTATAAATAGTATTAAATTGACCTTTGTTTTGGCTTTAAATATTGCTTTCATCCTTTTTTGTTACTAATTTGTGTAATCTGCTAACTTTCTAAATTCCCTGATTTTTAGGCACCATGTTGTGTATAATTTTTCTAATTTCTTTAATTTGTGTTCTAATTGTGAAACTATGTAAATAACAGTTTTTTACAATGTGATTATGGTGTAAACATGGTGTCTAATTAGGCAATAGTGCGGAATTATGAAAAAACGTGAAATAATGCTGTTTTACTGTTTAGGGTTAAATTTAATGGATAAATGTGAATTTTTTGTAGATAGTGCCTAAAGGTCGCGGAATTTAGGAACTTATTTTTTTATCTTTTTTACGGTTCTTTTTTAGTATTTTTTGGGGTATAAAATCTTTTTTACTGGCTTCTAAAAATCAAGTTTAATCGTTATCGGTTGTCTTTGTTTATGCACATTATTTAACAATCGGTTCTTAACTGTTTCGACAACACTTTTTTCAATGTTTAGTTGATTTGCAATGTCCTTTGTTGTCATTAATTTTTCAAGACCGTAGAGAACGAGGTCTAATGTTTCATATTTTATTTCCAGTTCCTCTTCGGTTGATTGATTAGGCCAAAGTGCTGGTGTTGCTGGTTTTAATGCGATTAATTCTGGAATTCCAAGGGTACTTGCGAGTTTTCGGACTTGTGTTTTGTAAAGGTTCCTTAACGGTAACATGTCTGCTGCGCCGTCACCCCATTTTGTGAAATAACCCATTAGAGTTTCTGACTTGTTCGAACTACCGCATACAATTCTGCCCAATTTGTTTGCGTAGTAATAAAGAATAATCATTCGGGTTCTTGCTTTGATATTTCCTTTACATACATTATTTTTTTGATCATACACGGGTATTGTCGCATAAAAATCTTCAAGGATAGTGGTTATATCTACTATTTGAGTTTCAATGTTAAACTGTTTGGCAATGGTTTTTGCATCATCAATATCTTCTTGTTTTTTGGTTTCATTTTCAGGTAACAACAACGCTAGAACATTTTGACTTCCTATTGCTTTGCTACATAAAGCTGCTGTGGTTGCGCTGTCAATCCCTCCTGAAAGCCCAAGAACGATACCTTTAGTTTGACTGTTAGAAACGTATTCTTTTATAAAACGAGTAATATTTGTTTCCGTTTCGGCGAAATCCAAGTTTAATACGGAAGGTGTTAACTTCACGATTATACACGTCTCCATTTAGGGTTAGTGGACAAGTATTTAAAGACAAGCATAAATATTAAAGAAACATAGTATTATTGGTATTGAAGGTTATTTAATGGGTCGCAGAAGGAAAAAAGCTGTTCACATTCCCAAGAAACGTTTGCCTAAATTTTTTTCGTGTCCTACGTGTGGGAAAGAAACTGTAATCGTTGACATAAATCGAGAAGATGGCGGACGAGCCATTGCACAATGCAGTAGTTGTGGTCTTAGCGAAGAATTTCAGATAAGACCTGCCCAAAGTGAAATTGATGTTTATTGTATGTTAACTGATCAAGTGTATCGCACGTTAAAACGTACACCTGTCACTGTGAAAAAAGAATGATTCGAGAGAAAACTAATGCTTGGAAAAGTAGAAAAATACATTCTTGATAGGATTGCTAATGAAAAGAAAATTCATATGACTCTTATTGACCCAGAAAAAATTACCTCCACTCAAGCCTCTATAGTTGCAGAAAATTCTGAAGAAAGCGGAACTGCTGCAATAATGGTTGGTGGTTCAACATGCTCTTCGCAAAAACATTTAGATGACATAGTTCAGGCAATTAAAAAAACCGTTGATTTGCCTATTATCCTTTTCCCAAACAGCGAATGTGGTATTAGTATACACTCTGATGCCATATGGTTTATGTCTCTTTTAAACTCTACAGATGTATATTACTTAACTGGCGCCCAAGTCTTAGGCGCACCTATAATCCAAAAGCTCAACATTGAACCAATCCCTATGGGATACATTGTTGTTGGACAAGGTGGAACCGTAGGCGTTGTTGGTAAAGCAGATACCATACCTTATGATAAACCTGATTTGGCAACAGCGTATGCCTTAACAGGACAATATTTTGGTATGCGGTTTATTTATCTTGAAGGCGGATCAGGTGTAGCAAATCCTGTTCCACCTGACATGATTAAAGCTGTAAAAAAACGCATTAATGTTCCATTGATTGTAGG
>JAITMO010000159.1 GCA_031277345.1 Candidatus Bathycorpusculum soli | reverse complement strand
TATCGTTTTTGTGTTGTAAAAAACTTGTTTGCAAAAAATATATATGCATCACTTATCTATTAACTCAAACGTAAAACAAAAAACTTGTAACAAACTCAAAATAGTTTTGTCCCAATGTCTGATAGTGGACAAATTGATTTTCAAGTAGAAGCATGGAGTGGCACATTTTCCTTTCAAGAGTATCCATATGTGAATACAATAGATCAAAGTAAAAGGGTAGTTGGGTGTTTGATGGTGTGTCAAGTGGATGGAGTAAAACACAAACATTAACTATCAACAAAAATAGTAATGATATATCAAACCAAACGTCCGATAACTCTGGAATGTATGATGAACCAAAACAGCCGTCAGGCTTTACTTGGATACAACTCGTAACAATCACCACTTAGCAATCGTAATAACAATCATAGTAACCACACGTATACTTAAAAGCAAACAACAAAAAACAATTAAGCAATAAACACAATAAATCATGGTTTTTTAAAAAAAGAAGAGTTTTAGAATCCCAAAGATTCTAAGAGAATTTCAGAGTTGATTTTTCCTGCTTTAAAGGTTCGTCCTGTTTTAGTGTTATTAATTATTATTACGGCTGGCGCGAATAGGTTGTGGTCTATTTTGTAAAAGTCTTTGTCTGCTTCACGGAAGATTTGGATGAAGGGTTTGCCGTAGTCTTTAGACATCATTGAAGGTGTTTGGTTAACAATTTCTTGTAGTTTAGCTTCATCGTTATAGTCTACTGCGCAGAAAACGGTGCCACCGTAAAGAATTGCGTCATTGGTGCGTGCCATGGCAACTTCAAAGTCTGGGCCGGAAGGACTAATAGGTGCGTATCCCATTGCGTATTTTATGCATTTTGGATCGAGTCCTACAGTTTTTAGTTTGTGTATTCCCACTTCAACTATGCGCCCGGTGACTTGTGTTAAGCCGGCTATGCTGGCGGTTGGGGCAACTGCAACGATTAGGTTTTCAGGAGTAATACCTGAGGCTTTTGTGACTTTTTCGATTAATATGTCTGTTGGTAATTGGTTGCTTTCGAGTACAATTACGGCTTTATCAGATTTGTCGGTGTAACTGATTTCATCATAAATCTCTTTAGGCTTAAGTGCTATAGCGCGTACTGGGCCTGATCCGATAGCTATGTTATCGTCTTCTTTTATTCGCCAGCCGGCAAATTGAGAACCTAAACAAGCTACTGCAGGGAAATCTGTAGTAACTGTAACTGAAGGAAAATCAATTTCGCCATACGTCTTAAAGCCAAGATCAACTTTTCCAGCAGCACCAAGACACAGCTCAGTTAAGATTTTTCCCGCCTCAAACCCACCTGGAGCTTTAACACCTGCATCAATAATAATAGCTCCCGCAGCAGATTTTGACACAACTACTCCATACAATTCAGGATTAACCAAAAGTTTTTGGGCCAACTGATAAGCCAGCATGTTCACACTTAAAGATTTCATACTAAATGCACTATAAATAGACTCTACAATAAGAATATTAAAGTTAACGCCAAAACAACCGTTTTCACAGCAAACCAAAACGTCACATTAAACTATACAAAATTTTAAGCACAAAGAAATGCGTGGTTGACATGTCAATAGAGGATTTGAACTCAAATCTACATGGAGAAATCGCAACAACAACTTTTTCTTTGTTTGTATGTACTTAATATATTCATGGTTTCAGACAGAAAAATAGGAAGTATATTTACTGTTATCTAAATATATGTCAACAAAAAGAGTTTTTATAGACAAAACAGACTTTAACAACAACCCATTTTCACATTAAATATAACTGTAATCAAAGAGGATGAAAGAAGAAATGAAGGCATCACCATACTTGGTTTTTAACGGAAATTGCATAGAAGCAATAAAACTCTACGAAAAAGCCTTTAACACAAAAGCAACCTACTGCCAATACAAAGATACACCCACTAACACAAACTACCCAATTCAACCAGGTACAGAAGAATTCATTATGCACGCAATACTTCCTATTGGTAATTGCACCATCTACCTATGCGACACAACACCAGATTGTAAAACAATCTTTGGCAACGGTGCTTTTGCTTGCATAGAGTTAGACAATGAAAAAGCTGTAAAAACAGCATTTGAAATTCTCAAAGAAGGCGGAAAAGTGTTTTGTGAGGCACAGGAAACTTTTTGGAACAAATGCTATGCAGAGTGTGAAGATAAATTTGGTTTAAAATGGTCAATAATGATCGAAGACAAATGCACATGCACTACTGAATGTGCTAGTGGCTATAATCAAAACTGTACCTGCACCATTTGCGAATGTAATAACCAACAAACATCAACATAAACAAGCAACTAACATTTTAAAATGTTGATCGCTTAACGCCACGTACGTTCAAACTTTTAGATTTCACCACGAACAATCACTTTACAGACAACCTCCAAAAACCTCTCAAGTATCACGATTATCCGTGACTCCCCTTTTTTACCTGCCGTAAGTGAAAAAACAAGGTATAAAAGCAGCTAACTACATAATTTAGCTTGTAATTGTCAAATTAGCCATCAATACAGTAGATATTACCTACCATATAACAGAACCACGATTTTTTAGAAAAACATAAAATCCTATTAAAAACACAAAACACTTGTAAACTATAGTTAATTTATTCACTACAGTGAGTAATTATTCGAGAATTTCGGAATTACACTGTATGGTAAGGCATAAGAAGGCAAGTTGTATGGGTCAATTGCATTTACTTGACAAAAACGCAGCTTGAAAAATTGAGTTTTCACCTTGAGATTTGCAAATATTTGTCCAATAAAGCCATAGGTAGTGTGCGGAAAATACGTTAAAAATCAAAAAGCATCATCAAAAACAGCTCTAAACCCTCAATAAAAATGTAAAAAACAACGTTACCTCCCTATGCATGAAAACTCTTCTATTTTTAACTGTATAATTGGTTGTTTGTTTATTATGATTACTTTTTCCGCTCGAAAAACAGATTACATCATTTTGTAGAGTCACGTCGTACGCATGAGATTTAGTCTGTAGCTGTAATTCAGTTTTTTTAAAAATTATAACTTTGATAATCTATTTTGTGTTCTATCCAGAAATAGGGTTACACTTTTGTTTTTAGGTATATGTCTGCTGGTGTTAAATAGTTTATGCCTTCGTGTGGTCTGGTA
>JAITMO010000147.1 GCA_031277345.1 Candidatus Bathycorpusculum soli | reverse complement strand
ATACAGCTAGTTTTGGTGGCGGTGTATATTGTTTTTGGGGAGGTTCTTTTGATTGGATAGGAGGAGAAATAAATGGTAACACAGCATATAATGATGATAACATATGCAATTATTATTAAGCGATTTTTCTAAAAAACAAACAAGCAGATAGAGGTGACAATTAATGAATAATGAAGAAAAAATAGAAGCATCACAAAAAGCAAGATACACAGAAAAAACAACAACCAAAAAATAACACAAAACAAAAATACCAACAACCAATACATAACACAGAACACACATGGAAATAATCAACACCATAGCAACAATACTTGGCAGTGGACTATTAAGCGCCACAATAACAATCTACTACCAAAAAAGAGCACACATAAAACAAATGGACTATGACACACGCCAAAAAACATTAGAAACATTCAAACAAGCATACGCAAGCATATCACGCCTCGACGAATACGTCACAGCATACAACAACAGCAAAACAGTAGGAAAAAAACACATCTGGATCTTTGAAAAAGGAACACAAGAAGAACGCACCACAGACGAAATAAAAATCATGTACCAAAACGAATATGCCACATTCATACAAATTTTTATAAAACTAAAAAACGAAGGCTACGAACTATTCATCACCGAAAAAATGGTAAATAATCTTGAATGTTTCTGGAGAAACGCCAGAGCCTTCAACGAAGATACAGAAACACTAAATGACATGGCAAAAATTGAAGAATTCAACAACCAAGCATTAAAAACAACTGATTGCATGGAAAAAATGTTCGGACTAACCAACAAATAACAAATAAGGATAAAAAATATAATGTCTAAACCTAAATCAAGTATGCGTTTTCTGGGCATCGATGCCAACATCATCAAACTCTACGACACAAACTTAGGCTGGGGTATAAACATTCAAGTCACGCCTAAGGGGATCCACTGTGTTAAATGTGATGTGGATGACTGTGTGCATGTAGAGTTTGCTTTAGCACAGGCAGAAGTAGCCAACACTGTGCGAAAAATGCAAAAACAAGGATGGAACCTGCCCGATGTCTGATATGAGTGATGAAGAAAAACTTGCAGAAGAAAGAAGATTCCAACTAAAACTAGTTGAAAAAAACGTAAAACAAACTTTGATAGTAGCCGTAATGTCTTTAGTAATTGGTTTATCGGTTTTATGTACAACTTTATCTATATCTATAGCTTTAGCTTCAGATGACACAAACACGATTAATACCGCTATTTCATCTAATCTATGGTTGATCATACTTGATTTTGTAATAATAGGTATATTTTCTGCAATTTGTTGGAATGAGTGGCATAAAGACAGTGATAAGATAGAAAAAGAATTCATAACGAAATATCTTACTCCTAAAAAGGAAAAATGTTCACAAAATATAACAAATAACAATATTGTTATACATGTCTATAACAATCATACGGTGAAAAATAATAGTGATGTGGAGTCAGTTCCAGATACATAACTTAACATATAAGAACATTAACATAAGATAACTATAATAATCATAATTATCCACATAACAACAAATAATAAAGGTAAATATTGTGTTAAATAAGACGGGCTACTTAAACGTCTTTTTTCAAGTAATGTTTCAACTTCAACATAACAACGAAATCTATCCAAAGACTCACTAAGTTTAATCATTTGTAAACGCCACTGTTTTATCCAAAAAACAGCCCCACGAAGAACAAAAAACCAATAAAACGATAAAACTATGCCAAACCCTGAAGCTACAATAGCGACAAATTTTTGGCTTTCTATAATTGAAGGATAAAACGCTATGAAGGCAGAGAGAAGAGCAGTTTGTGCTAAAAGAAAGAAATTAGCTCGAGTCCAAAACTCACGCAAATCCTGCCTAAAATGTTCTGACACCATTTTAAAATTTTCCATGTCATTAACCTGTAAAGCAAATTCAGCGTTTTTTTGCATGATTTTTTTTCACCTGTCTTTTCGTTTTTCTTTTACGCTTTCTTTTTTGAATATATGAAATAATATCAGGTATTTCAACAAACCACTCAAATACATGTTCAAGTGTACGATTAGGATCATATTTATCAATGTGTTCCTTTATCTCAAAGTAGTCCCTGTGTTCATAAACTCTGACATGTAAACGGCTACCATCAGGCAAAGGTTTTTCAAAAGTCATTATCGCATTTTCATCATCCCACTGGTAAACTGGATTAGGATGATACCCTTTGTTCAAAAAAAGAGTTCTTACACCTTTCTTTGGAAGTGGACCAGAACGTATTTTTTTGATTGGCATATTTTTTCACAATTCATTATAAACATATAATAATATATTATTGTAATATAAGTTGTCCTTTTTCATATAGTTTTGCTACTGTCTCAAGCGCAGGTAGAATACTAATTAACCGCTGTAATGCTTTGTCTGCCGAGTCATCTTTTTCTATTGTTGTGTCTGTTAAACGGATCAGTGGATACACCTTATGCATTGCTTCAATTAGGCGGCCGGACGCTTTAGACTCACTGCCATACTTATGATAGATCTTGTCAGCATTATGCCCCATCAACGCCTCCTTAACTTCATGACCCACACGAGCATCAATCAAAGCATCATTAAAACCATCCCGCAGGCATTTAGGACTAAAACCCGAAACAACATCAAGTTTAGCACAGGCAATAACATTAGACAAAACCTCGCTAATAGAAGAGCCAGTTAACACGCCTTCCCGACCAACAAACAACGGTTCACCGGTTTGTCCCTTGCGCAAAATTAGGTATTCTTCCATATATTTACAAATATCAGGTGTTGAGGCGCTTTTCCAGTACTTGTTGGATTTAGAACGCTTCCGCTTGTAGTACACCCAAGGCTTGCTTGGGTAATCGCCAATTTTCAAGTTTGCCAAATCCACAGGCAGGATGCCGTTTTGATAAATCATTGTAATGAGCAGTTTATTGCGTACGGAGTCGCAGTGTTGAATTAACTTTTTAACTTCATCAACGCTTGGACTGTACTTGATGTTTTTATTTTCTTTATCAACCTTTAATTTGTGCAGATCCAAAGCCAATCGTCTACTGTTATTTGTGAAAAATCCTTGTATTACATTGATAATGGGTGCTACGCATATTCCTTGCTTCTCTAAGGTTTTTATGTAACTTATTGCTTCGCGTTCGTAGCGTTCGTTAAATTTTACTTCGCTGTTTTGTATATCTTGCTTGCGCGTTTCGATTATTTGGTCGGGGTCTGTTTTTAGGTGCAGGCAGAATCGTGGAATGTATGTGTTGTAATTTTTTATTGTGCTCTTGTGTAAACCTGTGGTTGCTCTTTGAAATGAGGTGTAATCAACTAATTTTTTGTTAAAGTATTCTTCAAATTTGCTCATGTATGTTTTGTTTTGCGGTACTCTCATGGCGTATTCACAAACACTACTTGTTCCTTCTAAATATAATGTTTACTGTATTTACTTCTATGGTTTCTTACGAGGCTAACACACCCTCAAGTTCCTGTTGGTGAAAACTCTCAAAAGAATTCAGCATTATATATGATAATTTTGACGAGAAATCATGTTTATAGTTTTTAGGGTTTTATGTTATATAGTGGTTAAGGTTTTGTTGTATGGTTCTCGTTGTCTGTTGGCTTGTTGGAATAGTTGTTCGAGTTTTTCTTTGTTAGCGCCTTGTTGTATGGATGTTAAAATATCGATTAAGTTGTTGTTTTGCATCAGACATGTTTTGAGTTTTCCATCGGTGGTAACACGTATTCTTGTGCAGTGCAGGCAAAAGTTGGTGTTTTCGATTGGATGTACCACTTCTACTGTTGTGGTAGGCAGATTATATATTAAGCGGTTGTGCATAAATTGCCGTTGTTTGATATTTGTGGCTTTTTGTTGTAGCATTTCTTCATAGTTTTTTAGATTATGATGATATTGTTTATAGTACGTATTGCTAAGATTTATGGGGTCTAGCTCTATAAGTTGCAAAATTGTACGTGTTTTCTCTGCATAAGTAATCATGTCTGAAACTTCATGTTCATTAATACTTCTGAGAATAACCATATTGAGTTTAACAGGATTAAACCCTGCTTTAACAGCTGCTTCTATACCAGCTAATGTTTTATCGAGACTGCCTAAGGTAAGTTTGTGATATGTTTGTGGATTAAGGGAGGCTAAACTAATGTTTATTCTGCCTAACCCTGCATCTCGTAATTTTTTTGCTACATCAGACAACATTGACCCGTTAGTTGTTAAAGATAGATCTTTTAGCCCTGAAATATCTGCAATTCCCGCTACAATCTGGCAGATGTCCTTTCGCATCAGAGGCTCTCCACCGGTAAGTTTTATCCGTGTAATCCCCAAACCAACTGCTATTTCGGCTATACGCACAATTTCTTCAACAGACATTTCCGGGTGGTTTGTGTGTTCATCTTCACCTTCTCTATGACAATAGGTACAGTGATAACTACATTGCTGTGTAACTGAGATTCTCAAGTTAAGTAAGGGCCGACCAAAGTTATCACACAATCTCATTGCTGTTCACGCACATGTTTAATGATGTGAGATACCTCAGGTAAAATGAGTTTTTCAACGGCAATCTTTACCGCATTAGGAGACCCAGGAATACAGAAAAAGGCTTTACCGCCTGCAACACCAGCAATTGCACGAGACAACAAAGCAGCCATACCAACCTCATCAAAACTAAGACGTCTAAAAAATTCACCAAACCCCGGCAGGGTCTTTTCCAAAAGAGGAGAAATAGCCTCAATTGTTACATCTGCAGACGCAATACCTGTACCACCTGAAAAGATAGCTACGTCTAAATCAGCGGTAGCTAAACATTCCTCAAAAGTTTTAACAATCATTGCCTTATCATCCAAAATAATTTTTTTATGCAATACATCATGTTCGGAGGTTTGAATTAAATTTTGGATAATATCGCCACTTGTATCTGAAATGTTTTTGTTTTTTTCCATTTGATGGTATCGTGAAGTGCTACAGATGTAAATTGCAAAACTAAGTTTTTTTGGAGCTTGTTCTTTGTGTTGTTTTGAAGTTTCAGTCATCATACCAATCAGACCTGTTTGTATTTGCGTATGACTTGTATGTTTTGAATTATTGTTGAAGGATATTGTCCATCTTGGTCTTTTTCATATTGTTTAGTCATATCCCAAATTGTTAACAATGCAACTGTTACGGCAGTTAGGGCTTCCATTTCTACACCGGTTTGTGCACGAGTTTTGACGGTTGCTACAACCTTGATTGTTGTTTCGTTAAGTACTTTAATGTATATTTCTGCATTAGTTAAAGGCAGAGGATGACATAAAGGGATCAGATCACTGGTTTTTTTAGTAGCTAAAATAGCGGCGATCTTGGCGGTGTAGATGGGGTTGCCTTTAGCTATTTTTTCTTCTTGAACAAGTTTTACGGTTTGAGGTTTAAGTTGGATTGTGCCAGAAGCGGTTGCTTCTCTTAGAACGTTAGTTTTTTCTGAAACATCAATCATGGTCATTGTTTATGCCTCAGTGTTTGTTTTGTTGTTCCCATACTTGTATTAGGGTTTGTATAGACTTTGCTTTTTCGGATGTTTCATTAAAACTATACATTCGTATTCTCTGACCAAACAAATACTGCTTTAGAATTCCTTCAGATTCTAAAAGGCGCAAGTGTTTATCTGTAGCACTATAGTTTATGTTTATATATCGCCCAATGTCTGAAACGGTAAGTTGACCTAATTTGTGAAGCACCCTTAAAATTTTCATACGTGATTTTGATGAAAAAACTTCTTCTATCTCCATAAAAATTATCTACGCTCCAGTTTAAACATTGTATAAAGTTCTATTTCTAATTCTTGTGCTGGAATTGTTGGCAAAGATATCATAGTTGAGCGTCCACGTGTTGCAGCAGAGCCCACTTTAGTTTTTACAATACCTATATGGGCAAAACGTTGTATGTATTTCCATAGTTGGGTATGGCTATATGGGATTTCATCGTATTCTTCACATATGACTGCATAGATTTCTTCAATGTCAGCTAATGTTGAAAAGGCTTCCTTGTTTTCTTTAAAGAATCGAGCAATTGCTAAGAGCAACATTTTTTCATGTAAGCCCAGTCCGCAAAGTTCACTTCGTTTTATTGTTGGAATAATAGCTGAGATTGCTTGGCGCACATATTCAGGTTCAATACGCTCTGCGTCTTGAGCGGTAGCATATTTGCCTGATCGCCATAAAAGCTCGATGGCAAAACGGGCGTTTCCGAGCTCAGTTGTGGCTAACTCGGCAATTAATTCGACTACGTCTTCGGGGACGGTGGCTATTTCGAAGGCTAATTTTACGCGGTCGTTTAGAATGTCTATTAATGGGTCTTTGGTGTATCGTTCAAGGCTGATAATATTGCGTTGAAGTGTGCTTTGTGCGCTGTCATCTAAAACTTTAAGTGGTGTTAGGTTACGTTGAATAAATATGAAGGAGATGCGTTGTGGTTTTTCGTGTTGTGTTTCGTATAGTCTTGTGAGTGCATATACGGCATCTGAGCCTTCTTTTTCGATTAAACTGTCGAATTCATCAAGTGCTAAAATCACAAATACTTGTTCTTCTTCGAGTATTTGTAGAAATGTGTTAAGGATTTCTCCTGTTGAATAGCCACGCGCGGGGAAATGTTGTTGGAAAACAGTTACGGCTTGGTGTAGGATTTGTGTCAAGTTTCCGCGGTATTCTCGGCAGTTAACGTGGATGTAGCGGAATTTTGTGCCTTTTTTTCCAACTTCAATACTAATGTTTTTGCCAAATGCTTGACAGATTGCTGTTTTTCCTGTGCCTACCTCACCAATTACGAGGACACGTTGTGACATGCGATCGGGGCAACTAGTAAGGAAGCTAAAGAATTCCATTAAAAGCCGGTTTTCACGGTCTCTATGAAGTATACGATTTGGCAGATAGTTTATGTCGAGTTTTGATTCGTCTTTAAATATGCTTTGATGAGACACTACTTTGCGCTACCTCCTAACTGGTTTATTGTTTTATTCTGTAGGTGTCTACACTTAATAAATCAATAGTTTTGTTTACTGTTTTAGAGGGTTTTTGTGTGTTGGCGTGTGTTTTTCTTTTTGTGTTTCGAAAGGTTTTTCCATTCAAAGCACGTATATTAAAAAATACGGCGGGATATAGAATAGTAAATATGGATACTGTGCTTGGGAAGTCTGTAGTTGTTGGGCTTATTCAGGTGGCTGTTTCAGAAGATATGGATACTAATCGGACAAAAGTCATTGACAAGATTGAGGAGGCAGCTAAGAATGGGGCGCAGATAATTTGTTTGCAGGAGCTGTATTGCACACGTTATTTTCCTCAAGAAGAACGTCAAGATGTAAAAAGATATGCTGAAACTATTCCAGGTAAATCAACGTATATTTTTTCTGAGTTAGCAAAAAAATATAATGTTGTTATAATTGTGCCGTTGTTTGAGCGTGGAGTAAATGGGAAATTTTACAATTCAGCGGTCGTAATTGATGCTAATGGGGCATTACTTGAGACGTATCATAAAATTCATGTTCCGCAGGATCCAATGTTTTATGAACAGAATTATTTTTCGCTTGGTGATTTAGGATATAAGGTTTACAATACTGCGTATGCACGAATTGCGGTGCTTATTTGTTATGATCAATGGTTCCCTGAAGCAGCGAGAATCTGTACGCTTTTGGGTGCGGAAATTTTGTTTTATCCGACGGCTATTGGATATATTAGAGGACATACTTCTGCAGATGGTAATTGGCAGGATGCATGGCAGACTGTTCAAAGAGGGCACGCTATTGTAAATGGAGTGCATGTTGCAGCAATTAATCGTGTAGGTACTGAGGGAGAATTAGAGTTTTGGGGTGGCAGTTTTGTTTGTGACGCTTTTGGAAGCGTTTTATCTCAGGCAGGTAGCAAGGAAGAAAATCTAATAGTTCCAGTCGATTTATCCTTTAATAAACGCATCAAAGATGGTTGGGGTTTTCTTAGAAACAGACGACCAGAGACGTATAAACTGTTAATTGAAAAACAATCTACAAAAGGAGAAAAGTAAATGTCCAGTAACAACAATAACACGAACAGCATAGTTTTGTCAAATTCGCCTGTTGAGTTAGGTTACCGTATGCCTGCAGAGTGGGAGCAACATGAGGCAATATGGCTTAGTTGGCCTCATGATCCGTTAACTTTTCCAGATTGTATTGAAAAAGTTGAGGCGACATATGTTCAGATAATTAGAGAAATTCATGAAAGTGAAAAGGTAAATCTCTTTGTAAAAGACCTACCAATGAAAGAGAGAGTTGTTAGTATGCTACGAGTTGCTATGGTGGATTTTACAAAGATTTGTTTTTTTGTGTTTGATTATGCGGATGTTTGGTTCCGCGATTATGGTCCAACATTTATAGTAAATACTAAACAAGAATTAGCGATGGTAAACTGGATTTTTAATGCTTGGGGTGACAAATATGACGAGCTAATTAAAGACAAAGCTATACCTCAAGTAATCAATAAGACATTACAAATACCGTGTTTTAGACCACCTTTAGTTATGGAAGGAGGTTCTTTTGATGTTAACGGCAAAGGCACACTACTAACCACAGAACAGTGCCTACTTAACACAAACAGAAACCCAAACCTAACCAGAGAAGATATTGAGAATTATCTAAAGACACATTTGGACATTACACATTTTGTTTGGTTAAAAAACGGCATCAGCGGAGATGACACCGATGGCCACATTGACGATTTGGCAAGATTTGTAAACCCTACAACAATTGTTTGCGCTTACGAAGACAACCCTAACGATGAAAACTATGACGCATTAAGAGGTAATTATGAAATTCTAAAAAACGCAAAAGACCAAGACAACAACCCCCTAAACATTGTAAAACTACCCATGCCAGGCAACCTCATGGGCGACGAATGCAGACTTCCAGCAAGCTACACAAACTTTTACATCGGCAACACAAAAATACTCATGCCAACCTTTAACCACAAAAACGACCCAATTGCACTATCAATCTTACAAGATCTATTCCCTGACCGAAAAGTTATCGGCATCGACTGCTCATACCTTGTTAACGGTTATGGAACAATACACTGCATCTCACAACAACAACCAAGCACAAAACAAAAAACATAACAATACACTGCCTTCATAGTAATTACAAACAGAACTAATAGAATAAATGAGGTTAATTGATACTTTATCCTATTGTAACAAAGATGGTCTTCTACAGCAAAAGAATACAACACTACACAAGACACAAAGAAGGAAAACGCACATTCACATATCACAAAATGGAAACACTACTCTGAAAACAAAAATCCTCAAACTAAACTTTAACAGAAAATTAATGGCGGACGAGGAGGGATTTGAACCCTCGACCCCCAACTTAGGAGGCTGGTGCTCTATCCAGACCAAGTCAATTCTCCAAGTCCATTGTTAGGCTTAGCGGAAAACGACTTGATTATCCGTACTGAGCTACTCGCCCACATGATGTTTAGTACTCAGTAAGTTCATTGGACGTTATAACTTTAACGTTCATTTTGAAACAATAGTTACAGGTTTTAGAAGCAATATACTTTTGTAAAAAACAAGGCCATTAACCAAAAAAAATAAATAAGATAATTGAACGTATTTGTTGGTATCTTAATGTTGAGTCCATCTGATTTGGGGTCTTTACGTAGAATTTTAATGGATGATACAAACAAGAGAATGTTGTATTTGTTGGGTGAACGGGGGGTCTTAACTTCTGTTGAGCTTATGGATGCTCTTAATGTAACTCCTGGGCTGCTTGGTTACCATTTAAAGGTGTTAGCTGATTTTGTAGAGAGTAATGTATTTGATGATAAGTACATGCTTTCTGATAAGGGTAGGCAGGTTTATGAGAATTTGGATGATTTAACAAAGACTGCTTTTGTGTCTGTTAGATGGAAGGTTTCGTGGTTTGTTACGACCGCTATTTTAATTGTGGCTGTCTTTTGTGCATGGTATGTTTTTGGTTTTCGGTACATCTTGTTTGCAAATTGGTTAATTTTCATAGTGTTTTTTTCAGCCATAGGATATTATCTTAAAGTAAAGCCAGAGTTTACTGGAAGAGTATTCTATGTTGGAGGCGGTACGTGTATTCTTGGGTCACTTTTATGGGTTTTTGGAATGCTTGGTATACTTAAAATACAATCTTATCAGACAACATGGTCACCTGTGATTACGATAGCAAGTTTCGCCGGTTGTTGGATTGTAGGTGGACTTGTGGGTGAATTGATTGGCAGGCGAAAGCAGTATAGAATTCGCCAGTTTTTATAGAATTCAGTGTTTGTGGTTTATAGAAAGAAAGCAGATTTTTGTTTGACTTTATTTTTTGGTGTGTTGTTGTATTATTATAATTGTTGTTTCTATATGTTAGTTGTTTGGTATTTTTATTTGTAAGCTTAGTTGTTAGGTTATGTAAGAGGTGTTGTTATAAAAATAAGTAATCTGCTTAAGCGTAACATAGAAATTAGATGATGTGTGTTATTTTTTGTTGGCTGTATTATGCTTAAGGATTTCAATATATTAGCTTCGACTGTGCGTGGTAATGAGCGCGCGATGGTTAATGAGATTTTGTTTTTGTTAAGAGACCGTCTTGGTGATGCGGA
>JAITMO010000007.1 GCA_031277345.1 Candidatus Bathycorpusculum soli | reverse complement strand
TGGTCTTGAGGTTTTACTTGAAGTTCACACTGCAGCAGAATTTATAGTATCAAAAGAAACAAAGGCTGATTTAATTGGTATAAATAACCGGAATCTTGCAAATTTAAAAATAGATTTATGCAATACCCAAAAAATTCTTCAAATAAATAATAGTTCAGGGGGTTTAGTTATCGTAAGTGAAAGTGGCATAAACACTTCAGCGGATTTGTGTTTTCTACGTCAGTTTGGTGTATCTGCTTTTCTTATTGGTTCAAGTATAATGTTAACAGAAAATATTGAAGAAAAAGTTAGAGAGTTTGTAAATGCATAAAAACACTAGATATTTACAGAATAAAAATATGGAAAGTATGATGGCGATAGTTCTAAATTTAGTTGCTGGAGAATGTGTAGTGTTTGGTAATTTGTATGTCATGTTTGGAGGGACATTGGAAAAAAGGGTTATTTATAGTGCCTTTTTGATGTATGTTGTGTATAATAATTAGTTAACTGGGTTAATGGGTAAATGGAACGTATAAAAGATATAGCTGATAAAATTCGTAATTTCGAAATTAGAGGTACAAAAAATACTGCTATCGCAGTCATAGATGCCCTTAAAATTTTTGCTCAACAAACAACTACAGAAAACAAAACTGTTTTTTTAGCAGAACTAGCTCAAGCTCAACAATTACTTTTTAACACACGCAAAACTGAACCTCTAATGCGAAACGCCCTCCACTATATAATCAATAAAGTTCAACAAAGCAATAACCAAAAAGTTTCTGAGCTTTCCACTATACTAATTACAAATGCAGATAAATTCCTAAGTGAACTTGACCTATATAGAAACTATGCAGCTGAAATAGGTGCACAACTTGTACAAAACAACATGACAATATTTACACATTGCAACTCTTCATTAGCAACTCTAATGCTAATTAAAGCAAAACAAAACGGCAAAAACTTTAAAGTCATATGTACTGAAACCCGACCCACTTTTCAAGGTAGAATAACAGCACGCGAACTAACAAGCCAGGATATAAAAACCACATTTATTATTGACTCAGCAGCACAAGTATTTCTACCTAAAACTGATTTCATAATTGTAGGAGCAGACGCAATTACTCCAAAAGGCAATATAGTTAACAAAATTGGCACAAGTGGAATTGCTATTTTAGCACATAGCGCACATAAGCCATTTTATGCAATTTCAGAACTATTCAAATTCGACTCTACAACTCTTTATAACGAACAAGAAGGAATAGAACAGCGCAACCCCACAGAAATCTGGACAGACGCACCAAAAAACCTGAATATACAAAACCCGGCATTTGACGTTACACATAGCAAATACATACACGGTATAATCTGCGAAAAAGGCATAATTCCGCCAAAAAATATACTAAAAGTAACAAAAACTATTTTCAGCTCTCCAACAATTCACCTGTATAGCTGACTTTATGTTGAACTTTATGTTGAGAAACAGAACTTTTACAAATATATGCTTGGGCTTTTACCTTTCATTGTGGTTTTAACGGCTAAATCCGTTGTTTGTCTTTTAAATTATATTAGTTTATGTGCATTTAGTTTTATAGAGATAATTTTGTTGGTTAAAGTGCGTAGGGTATATTACTGACGTAAAGTATATCGGTAAGTATAGCCCTTTTTTTGGGTAATTAATGTAGAGGTATAGTTTGAGGCGAATGTATGAATCCGTATTTAGAAGCACTTCAACCTAAATTGTCATCTAAAGATTTTGAAAAATTGTCTGCAATTGATAATCCAAATGTTCACGAGTTTATTGCAAAGATTAGTGATTTGTGTCATCCAGAAAAAATTTTTATATGTAGTGATGAAGCTGAAGACATTGCGTATGTTCGAAAACAGGCAGTTGTGTGTGGTGAGGAACAAGCAACGTTTAGACTTGCAGGTCACACCATACATTTTGATGGAGAAAAAGATCAAGGTAGAGATCGACAAAATACCAAGTATCTTGTGCCAAATGGCGTCTCTTTAAGTAAAGCACTTAATCAAATAGGCAGGCAAGAGGGTTTAACAGAGGTTCGTAAAGAACTTAGAGACTTGATGGTTGGTCGAACAATGATTGTTAGATTCATTTCTCTAGGACCTAAAGATTCAGTTTTCACCATTTTAGGGATACAATGTACTGACTCATGGTATGTTGCTCATTCAGAAGACCTTCTCTATAGAGCAGGGTATGAACAATTCGTAAAAGCTGGACCAAAAAGTGACTTTCTCAAGGTTGTACATTCAGCTGGTAAATTAACTGAAGAAATGGTGAGTGCTGAGCCAGATAAAAAACGCATTTACATTGACCATATGGATAACACCATTTATAGCGTAAATACTCAGTATGCCGGTAATAGTGTGGGCTTTAAAAAATTGGCTTTTCGTCTTGCAATACGTAAAGCAAGCAGTGAAGGCTGGCTAGCTGAGCACATGTTGCTTATGGGTGTTTATGGTCCAAATAAGCGTAAAACGTATTTTGCTGGAGCTTTTCCAAGTGCATGTGGTAAAACATCAACAGCAATGTTACCCGGTGAAACTATTTTGGGTGATGACATTGCCTATATTCGTGAAATAGATAATGTTGCCCGTGCTGTTAACGTTGAAAGCGGCATTTTCGGTATTATACAAGATGTAAAAGAAAAAGATGATGCTCTAATCTGGAAAGTTCTAACTACTCCATGTGAAGTCATATTTTCCAATATTCTAGTTAAAGATGGTCAACCATACTGGCTAGGTATGGGTAAAGAGTTACCAAAAGATGGTTTAAACTATACTGGTCAATGGTTTGAAGGTAAAAAAGATGAAACAGGTGCTGAAGTACCAGCTGCAAACAAAAACGCGCGATACGCCGTTTCTCTATCAGCATTAGAAAATGTTGACCCAGAACTTAATAATCCCTTAGGTG
>JAITMO010000217.1 GCA_031277345.1 Candidatus Bathycorpusculum soli | reverse complement strand
ATTTGAGTATTCTTCCTGAAATATTTTTACGCATTTTTTACATTTTAAACGCTGTTTACCGTTAGAGTGTTTACCGTTTTTTACGATATTTTCGCTTCCACAATGAATACATTTAATCGCTTTATTTACCATGATTATTTGTGTCTATGACAATTATATATTGTTTGTCACATCCATCAACCATTTTGACACATGACCAAAATCCAAGTAACGCCACAAACAAACAATGTTTTATATAAAACGGGGCAAACACATATAGAACCACCATTTTCTATTTTTTAAACACACTTTTTAGCAACTCATAGACACGAAAAACCGTCAAAAATACTGACTATGACGCTAATAACTTAGTTGCCGTTTTTACTGCAAACTATGTGGCTAATAAGCCTTATATTTGTGGGACATATAAATATCTATAGATACATTTGGCGTGCAGTAAAGGTTGTTTGCTTGTCTTGGCAATTGTATTAGCTGGTTTTTCTTTTTTTAGTGTACTGCCTGTATGGGTTACGGCTCAAAACGTTACAATTTCTTTTACGCCTGAGGATGTTTTTGAAATTCCTAATGGTGATGGCAGTATCTGTTTTTCAGTTAATGGAACTTACACTAATACTGTGTTAAAAGATAATGCTTGGGTGTTTACGGACTTGTCATTAAATGGTTCGCGTTTTCGCGGGAATTTGACTTTTTCAGCTAAAAATTGTGAGGTAACCATACATTCTTTTCGTTCAGGCAGGATAACTTATTCTGTTGAAAAAGTTGGCGAACAACTAATACAACTAGACTCCATTTTAAGACCTACATCTCCAAGCGAATGGTCGGTTATTAATCAGGATGATGTGTTTTTTGGTGACGGAAAAAATTGGCAACTACTAAAGGACAATACAATATTAGTTAAAGGCCTTTTAGGTACATTAACCGTTGTTCACTATAATTTTGGCATCGAGGTAGACAATAGGCCTTTTTATATGCAGCATTCTATAATAATTTTAACAGGTGTATCTGTTGCTATCGTAGTTACAGTTGCCACAATTATTAAACTAAAAACTAAACCGGAGAAGTCTTGATGGTTTGGGAAGTGCCTTTAAACGTAGCTATACCCATTTATGTTATAGCCGCCGTTGTCGGTATAGCTTTAATTCTTAAACTCACGAAAAACAAGACAAAAAAAATCAGCAATCTACGTTTTTATGTTCAAATTCTTGCAGTTGTCGTCATCTTTATGGGTTTAATCATAGGACCCTTTGAACAACCTTTCTGGGCGCCTCTTGGCATCTCACCCCGCACCCGTTTAATAGGCGCAGACATTTTAGGCAATCAAATGCCTGATGGAATACCCGTCCCAGTACTTGCCTGTTACTATCCAAACGGCCGTACAGTAACATGCGCCGTATGGCAATTGCAAGCATACATATTTCCATTCTGGACCCACTCCCGAGGCTATGCCGTCAACTATTCTACTACAGGTATAGAAAAATTAGGCGTAGTTGTAGGATCACTAATTGTAGCAGCACTACTTTTTGGACGATCATATTGCGGATGGCTTTGCCCCTTTGGCCTATTCCAAGATGTATTAACACGTATACGTAAAGCCACTAAACTTAAACATCGCGTTTTTTCAGACTCTACAAGTAAAAAACTCAGTCAATCCCGATACATAATCATAGCAACTTTTCTAATTCTAAGCGTTATTTTTGGCTCCTACTACATCTTTGGCACAGAACTAATCTCCGGCACTATAGCTGGAGGCCCATTTGGAACAGAAGCAGGCATAGTAAGCTCCATTAACGAACCCTTCTGTTTAGTATGCCCAATGCGACCCTTTTGCACGTTAGTCGAAACAGGCATAGGCTCTATGAATTTTAGCTACATCTCCCAAATCATATATGGACCATTTGGCATAATCGGAGGATACATATCTAGCATAAACCTGACAATTCTAATAATAGTAATCATATTATCTCTAACATACCGGAGATTCTGGTGCCGCATATGTCCCCTAGGTGCCTTAACTGGACTATTTAGCACATTTACACCCTTCAGACAAATAGCACTAACCAAACTAGAAAAAGATCAACAAAAATGCACCAAATGTGGCATTTGTAAACGCGCCTGCCCAACCCAAGCAACAGACATGTACACAAAAAAAGGAGGTGACGTAACAGAATCTAAATGCATACTCTGCGCGCGATGCGTCGAACTATGTCCCTACGAAAACGCTTTAAAAATCAAATTCGCAGGAAAACCCGTGCTAAACTCACGAAACTGGCTCCAAAACAAAACAACAAAGCAATAATAGTAAAAAGAAAGAACTTAGGCCGCTTTTATAGTAGCAATAAACGCGTCCCAATCGCCCGTCTTCTTTAACTCCTTCTTCTTTAACATCTCATTAACAGCTGTCTCGTTATACAAACCACCGACCTTTGGATGTGCCTTTCTAGAAACTAATGTAAACACACGACACGATTTAACACCCAACTTTTCAGTTGTAACCTCATGAATATAACCTGCCTTCTCCGAAAGAATCACCACTGCAAACTGTAAAAACTTACCAACACGCAAAAGCTCTTCAAACTGAGCCTTAATTTTACCCAAAGAATCCCCATCTGCACAATTCAAAACATGAATAACCATTTTTACCTCACTTACCGCATACTCTTTCTGACTAGGATTAGCAATAAAATCAAGCAAAAACATACTACATTTAACATCTGAACCCTCCAACCGTAAATTAGGATTCAAAGTTACATTAAACCCTCTGCTAATCAAATGCTCACGAACAACTACCTCAACAGCAGATCCGCTCTTCTCTAAAGCCTTATCTACTTTCTGTTTAATGTAATCCTCCGCGACCTCAATGAGCATCTCATACTCCTCATCCTTCTTAGTTAGAAGAGGCTTTTTCAACTCCCTATAAACAGACATAATAACATACAACAATCCAAGCAAATAAAAACAATACGGTACAACACAAATACACATATAACAAAACAGTTCTCATCTGTTAACACATATATATCTCAACACTTATAACGGATGAATTAAGAAATATAGTATGAGGATGAAAAAAAGGGCATGAGCGCTCAAAAAGAAGTAACCCCAGAAAAAGAACTTCAAATAAAACTCGTAAAAAATTTGCTTGACGTAATAATATTGCAATTCCTACGCACACAACCCATGTATGGATACGAAATGATAGCTAAAATCCGAAAAGTATTCAATGTATACTTTAGCCCAAGCATCGTTTATCCACTACTATCATCGCTAGAAACAAAAGCTTACATCTCAAGTAGCTGGGACATGGAAAATGACCGCCCAAGAAAAGTTTACTGCCTAACCACTGAAGGTTCTAACGCATTAACAATTTCTGAACACTTCCTTACTCAATTAAACTCAAAGACACATAATACACACACAACAACTTCCGAAACAGACCAAACAAAACATGATAAATCCCAAACAACAACAAAGAAAAATGTAGAACCCTAATTTTTTATAATCTGCAACCTAAAAAAAGAAAAAACAGTTGGGTAGCTTCTTAAAAAAAGAGCAATACTCAATTTAAATCAGTTGATTTTAGCTTTATAAGCGAGAATATATCATAGTTATCGTCAATGATTTTTTTGCCCTCAAGATACTCCAATTCAATAAGGAAACCTAAACCAACAATGTTTCCACCTAGCTTTTTCACAAGGTCAATGTTTGCTTTAATTGTCCCCCCAGTTGCTAACAAATCATCAATTAACAATACGTTTTGACCTTTGATAATTGCATCCTCTTGAATTTGGATGGTGTCTGTTTCATACTCTTTCTCATAAGTTAAATCAATACATCCAAAGGGCAGTTTTCCTTTTTTACGAATTGGCACAAATCCTGCGTCTAACTCGTATGCCAATGGTGCTCCAAAAATGAAGCCTCTTGCTTCATTTGAACATACAACATCTATTTTTTTTGTTTTAAAATGTTCTGCAAGTTGCTGAATTACCTGTTTAAAGCAGTAGGGATCTTTAATAATTGGTGCAATATCCCAGAAGCAAACACCTTTAAAGTCTATGCTTCGCAGTTTAGATTTTAGATCAAAATTATTGTTGCTCAACTTAAGCAAAGGCTCCTGACAGGGCGTTTTTGCAGTTACAGTTTTGTTGAGTTGGAATAACTTTAACGGTTTCAACAAGGATTTTTTTGACGTTTTCAATGTTTGCACGCATAACTGTGACAATATCGTCTATGCATACAGGATGTTCTTTCCATACGTCATAGTCGGTAACAGTTGAGATTGATGTATAACATATTTCTGCTTCTCGAGCTAGAATGCATTCAGGAACAAGAGTCATGCCTATGATATCGGCACTCCAGCTACGATACAGTTTAGATTCTGCTTTAGTGCTAAATCGTGGACCTTCAATGCAAACGTATGTTCCTGTCTCGTGCATTTTTATGCCTAAATTTTTAGTTACGTTAATTATGGTTTTTCTAAGTTCCGGACACATAGGTTCTGCAACTCCAATGTGGCAGACTTTGCCTTCAGTTGCGGTGTAGAAGGATTGTTCACGTCTTGTTGTTCGGTCAATAAATTGATCTACAAAAACAATATCTCCTGGAACGTATTCTTCCCGTAGGGAGCCAACTGTTGAAGGTGCAAGTATGTGTTTAACGCCCAATTGTTTAAACGCGTAAATGTTTGCCCGTACAGGTATGTCGGTTGGTCTTATAGCATGTTTTTTTCCATGTCTTGGGATAAATGCTATCGTTTTACCACCTAATTCACCTATGGAAATTACATCGGAAGGTTTTCCGTATGGTGTATCTATTGTAACTTCTTTTATATTGCTAAAAAGTTTAGGATCATCAAGACCCGTTCCACCTATGATTCCAATTTCTGCTTGCATAAAAATTTAACTTCATTTGAACTTATAAGAATAACGCTTCTATACCATAACGCAGCTTGAACAAAATCTTGCCTAACAACATTGCCGTTATAATAAAACAAACCCATCTAAAAGCAGACACTCACACCTCACCATAAAGTTACCTAAAAATGAACACTCTCATTGGTTTGTGGGTTCGCCGTTGAAGTATTGTTTTTGGGTGAATTTTGGTGTGCATATGCAGTAGAAGGCTAGGTCGTTGTTTCCAGTGTTTTTTATTGTTAACGAATTTATATATTTGGTTTGTTCTTCTTTTTGAAGGGCAGCGACCTTTAAAATTACCATCAAAAACATTATGCTGCTTGCACAAAATTGGGAGCAGTTCAAAGTTATGAAC
>JAITMO010000215.1 GCA_031277345.1 Candidatus Bathycorpusculum soli | reverse complement strand
CTGTTGAGCCTGCTGTGGATTCTGTTGGTGTTATGACTTTTACTTGTTTGCGTTGTGAAGCATATAGTAACGAGAACGTACCTGCAATTGTTAATGAACATCTTTACACAGAAACTATTGTTGAGCCAACTTGTGTAGATCAAGGTTATGCATTTTTCGTTTGTGACTGTAACGAGACTTATGTTGGTAACTTTGTTGATTCTCTTGGTCATGATTGGAATGGGGGTGTAGTTACTGTTGAGCCTGCTGTGGATTCTGTTGGTGTTATGACTTTTACTTGTTTGCGTTGTGGCGAAACTTATCAGGTGATTCTTCCTGCAACTGGAACTGGAGATAGTGTTGTGGGTCTTAGTGTTGCTAATTCTGCGTTGACTAAGCGTGGTAATGGTATTAGTGGATATGGTGAGACGACGATGTTTCTTACGTTTGAGATGTCTGATGGTGGTCTAGTTGTTGAGGAAGTGCTTGTTACAAATATTAAATGGGGTGTTGATACTGTTAAGTCCGTTGTTTATCTCTTTGATTGTTGTGAAGTAAGTGTCACGATAACTGTAACAACTGTTGGCAATAATTTGAATCAGATGTCAATTTCAAATGTGAATGTAGCGTATATTGTGTCTACTGACTAAGTGTGATAGTGATTGTGCAGTATGTAGGTAATTTTTTATGCCTACTTACCTGTTTTTTCTCTTTGTTGGTTGTATGACTTGACCTGTTTAGTAATTTTTGTTTTTATGGTTCTTTACTGTTTGTAGATGTGGCGAATGGGGTGTGGAGAAAAATAGATGTGTGTTAAGTTATTTATTTGGTTTGTCTGGGTTGTTAGATATTGTTGTAAATTATTGTTTGTTTTTGTTGGGGTGCGTTGGGATATTTAAAATGGTTGTTGGTTATGGGGTGTAGTTGGTATTTATGTTGTTAGTGTTTTGATGGGTTTTAGTTGTTGTTTTATGTGTTCGTAGTTTTAGTTTTGGGTGGTTGTTGCGGTTTGAAGAGTATGTTGTTGTGTTGTTGGTGCTGATAATGTTAAAATTGGCTGGTCAATGGTGTTGGAAAGTAGTGTCTGTCTGTGTTGAAACCCAAATTCTGCTGGTTTTTTGCACATACAGGTTGTATGTGTAAATGATGAATCTATATGGTTAGTTTTTTGTGTATGTGTCATTTTTTTACACATATATTGAGGATTAACATACAAAATCGTTTTTTTACCATGAAAAATGTATGTGCACAAACCTAATAAAATTTTAGGTTGAAAGAGACATTAGTTTACTTTTTGATTTATGTAGTTGTTGTCAAGGTGGTTGTGGTATTGTATTTTTTGTATTGAAAGTATTAATTGTCTTCATAATGTCGCTTTTGATTGTTTTTTCTGTGTTCTGATTTTTGCATGGCATTGTAATCCTGCAACTTTAGTGTATAAACATAGATGTATTTAAGTCTACGTTATTATTTTATTTATTTGTATCTATATACGTTGATAAAATTTATGTATTGTTTTTCTTTTTCGTATGTATTTAGCTCACGTAATTTGTCACGCATTATGCATATAAGCATGTATAAACGTCAATGTTTATTGACTAAAAACGGCATTAAAAGTTAAATCTCAACACAAAAAGAAACATACTTTCACTAAGAGCTAAATACTACTATAGTTCTTTTTTATGCTGACATTTATAAGATATATTTTGTATTTGATATGTTGAAAAACTTTCAGGGATGTAAATGTGTGACCATGAAAATTAAGAAACATGTTGTAGGAACAATAGTTTGTGTGTTGTGGTTGAGTTTGACGGCTGTTTGTAATGGTCTGCCTGTCGAAGCAACATATACGCCAAGTGATGTTATCACAAGTGATATTGATTATGATATTTGGACTTTAAATCTTCCCACAGGGGGTATCCTTTCGAGTGGCGATTTGAAACGTAACTCTTACAATGATTGGTGGTATCCTGGAACGGATGCGTTTGAAGGGTATGTTATGTTTCAAACTCCGCAAAGAGGTGCCGGAGAAAGAGCGTTTGGTAGTCAATACACTCGTTGTGAGTTGCGTGAAATTATTCCTGGTAGCGGTGATGGGCATAATGATTGGGGTACTAGTGCTTGTTGGGGTCGGTTGGGTTATCATAAATTGGTGACGGAAGTAAAAGTAGCATGTGTTAATGATAATCCTCGTGGTGATTATGCAAATAGAGATTATACCTGTATTGGACAAGTTTGGGGACATTCAAATGATCAGCCTGCAATGTTTGAACTATTTTATATGAATGCAAAACCTGGTGCTTCATCATTTAGTATGCGTGACCCAAGTGTAAAAGGTCTTATAACTTGTGCTTCTGTGTATATTCCAGTTGGTAAAGCATTTATTGTGACGTATGAATGTGTTGATGGTGTGTTGAAGGTTTGGGTGGAAAGCAACGAGGCGAATGTTGTTAAAACTCAAATTTATGTTGGCCAGTTGGCTAATCCTGTGGATAAAAACTCTTATTATTTTAAAGTGGGCAATTATGACCAATCATCAGATGCAAAGAGTGATAGAGTGCCTGACCCAAGTGATGTGCATACTTTAGTTGGTTTTAAATCTATAGTGGTGGAGCATAATCCAATTAGAGGTCGTTTAACGTTTGTAGATGGTAGTCCTGTTGCTAATCAAGTTGTTGATTATGTTCTAAAAGGTGGTGGAGTATCTAATCTTAGATTGTCTGTTGTTACGGATGCAGATGGTTATTATTATATTCCCAATGTTCCTAGTAATGGTGGTGTGAAAACTGCAAGTGTTTCTGTTCTGGTGCCGACGATTTCTGGTTATACTTCAGATAAAAAAGGCTCTATTGCTGTAGCTGCTACAACTTCAAGTATTACTGGAGTAAGAAGCGGAAGTACGTATAACATCATTTATACACCTATAAGCCCATCTACTCTCAGTTCGCAGTCTATTTCTATTTCACCGCTTGCTTCTAGTTTGCAGTCATCAAAAGAACCTGTGCCAAATGCATCAATTGACTATACTGCAGAATCTTTGAAGGGATTAAACGGTGTGTATACGATAAACGGCAAAGCAGTCACTGTAAAAGGAGAATATCCCATAGACCAATCATGGTTTGGTACAACAATATCCATAGTTAAAAAAGGAGATGGATCAACAACGAATAGTGCAGCACAAAATTTACTAATCAAAGCCCGACCGATTGCGCCTACGCCAAGTAAGACGGATTGTACAATATTACAGAATAACAACGGCGGCATAACAAAAGTTACAAGTGCAATAGAATATAGTGCAGATAACGGTGTAACATGGAACACAGTTAGTGGATCAAGCATTCACGGGTTGACATCTGGCACGTATTATGTGCGTATCAAAGCAACAAGTAGCACGTTCAAAAGTAACTATGTTACAGTAGTAATCGATGGATGTAATGCATCTTCTAATTACATCGTACAAAATGGTGATAGTCTCTGGCTCATCGGGTTAAAGTTTTGTGTAACAGTTGATGCAATAAAAAAAGCCAATGGACTTAGTAGTGATGTGATTTATCCGGGGCAACAATTGCAAATTTTGAAAACAAAGCTATAACTTGCCAATCCTTTCTTACCGGTTATTTCTACTTTCTTTGTCTTTCTAAACTATACTGTTTTGACCACATTATAAGTTAGGGTACAAATGTTTTAGTTTGCCTCTTGCTTGCTCCGCAGTAAAGTGCCAATTTATCTACTTGACATCATTATTTCGATTTTCCTCCCAAGTCACCAACTGCTCATTAAGAACTTTAATACCTGGAATCCTCCTATCCAAACACTGTCTACTCAAAACACTCAACTCACACTCAGCAACATTAAACCAACCAGCCATGCTTAGGCGTATAATGAATCTCAAGACGCCTATCCAAGCTATGAGTATTCTTAGCATAAAAAGCCTCATACAAAGAACCCAACATGTGAGTGTTCAAATTATCTATAGTAAGCCACATCTTCTTTGCCTTAGGATAGAACTCTAAAGGTAGATGCTCAATCTGACGCGTCCAATTCACTTTAGTACGATGTTCCAGTGTCTCCACATGCCTCTAACTTCTAAGAGGTTCCATAAACATAAAAACACTACAAGAATCCACGCACTTATATGAATAATTCAAAAGTTTTGGGTGATTGGCAGATATAGGCATTGGGTCTGTCTCATCTGTTACAAAATAACAGGGTTTCTCATTCATATAAATTAAAGGAATTTTTGATCATATGGTGGTGTATAGATTTTAAGATGTCTTCTGTGTGGGTTACCTGATTTGTTATTGTATTTGGGTGGGGTGCATCATTGTTTTTTTAGGTTAGGGGTTTATATCGTGTTTTTTAGAGTTTTTCTTGCTGTTTCTTGACCTGTGGTGGGTATGATTTGTAGTTCAATTATGTGGTTTGTGGGTGGTTGTAGGGGTTAGTGTGTGTAGTCGGGTGAGGGTTTGTTGTAGATGAGTGTGATTATTCTTGTTTTTGTTTCGTTGTTGGTTATGGGTTTTTTGGTGGGGTTTTGTGTGTTTTGTGTTGTAGGGTGTGTTCTATGTCGTGTTGGTGGTGGTTTTTGATGGTTTTGTAGGTGTATGTGTTTGAGATTTGGTGTTTGGTGGTGTTTTCTTTTTGGGTTAGGTTTTTTTCTGTTGAGGTGTTTGTGAGTGGTAGTATGTTGTAGCGGTTTCTGATGGTTTGGGGGTTTTTTCTTTGGTTGGTGTTATTAGAATTGTTGTGCGTTCGTCTTTGGTTAATTTAACGGTGTGTTTTTTGTTCATAACTATGCCTTACAGTAATATGGCAGTATAACTTTTCGTTAACTATGTTTGTGATTTTTCGACAATGAGAAGAATGTTTGCAATGCCGTAATCTACACTATCGTTGTGTGAAAAATCATAAAAAACTAAAACACATATAGT
>JAITMO010000214.1 GCA_031277345.1 Candidatus Bathycorpusculum soli | reverse complement strand
ACTATATGTGTTTTAGTTTTTTATGATTTTTCACACAACGATAGTGTAGATTACGGCATTGCAAACATTCTTCTCATTGTCGAAAAATCACAAACATAGTTAACGAAAAGTTATACTGCTGTATTTACTTTATTTGTTTATTTAAACCTTTGATGGTGCCATTATTTACTCAAGTATCAAGGTTATTCTTATCAAGCATGCTCTGCGTAGCAGATTTTATTGATTGGAGTTGTTGGTTGAGTGTTATTTTTGGCTTAGTAGCGTTTTCTTATTCAGGTTTGTGGCTTAGTTAGTTGCATTGAAGGGAGTATACGTTATTTTATTTGTCGAGGTTGTAGAAATCCTAAAAAATGTTGGTGTTTTTCCGACGTGCTCTCCACTATTTAACGGAAAAATCAACGTGGGCAAAAAAGACTTTTACGTATTACTCTGATGGAAGACTGTTTCATAAAACTTGTTTGATAATTTTGAAAAATAAGAATTGTTTCATTTAAAACAATATTTGTTTGATAAATGGGAAGAATTTAGTCTTCTTCGTTTAGTTTGCGTTCTTTGATTTGTAATGTATTTTCGTTTTTGTCAGCGATTACACGATATGCATCAATTAGTTCGTATTTGTGTAAGAATTTTTTGGTCAATATACGTAAGTATTTTTTAGCTACTGCTGGCCCTTCACCTTTAACTGTTATAGTGTTAGAATTGTTGGTTACATCTGCGTTGGTTTTTTCTTTAATAAAATCAGCATATTTTTGAACCATGTCTTTTTTACCCTTTATTTCATTGGCATCAATTTTCATTTCAACCATCTTTTTTTTCACCTCGATTGTTGACAACCTTTGTTTAAGCATCTTTGTTATGTTGTTGTTTATTGTATTGATAAATTTTCCGTTATTTATTTTTTCTTTGCTTTGTGCAACTCTGCAAAGAGACCTATTTTGTCAGTTCGCCCGTCGAGTCGATATCACTGCTTTAGCTCTGTGACTCTGGGATCATCATCCACGTATAATTACGTACCTCAACAAGATAAGTCTTTACAGATATAGTGAAATAAACTAAAGCTGATTTAATACTCTATAATTTGTCTTTGTCTGTTTAACTAACGTCTTATGATGCGTCTGATTATTGTTGGTTGTTTTCTTTTTCTGTTTATTTATTGTTTGATTATAGTGGTATGATGTTACTGGATATTTTTATTAGATACATGGCTGTAAAATATTTTGAGGTATTGTTATTGACAAATGACGAAGAAATATTAGCTGAACTACGAAAAATTAGAGAATCAGTAGAAAAAACTCCTCCACCACCACATCCACCAAAACAAACGTTATGGGACGAATTCAAAGACTTTTTATCTAAATACAAAATATTTGGTCTTGCAATTGCGTTCATTATTGGTATGTATTTAGGTAATTTAGTTCAAGCGTTAGTCAAAGACTTACTGTTGCCCGCATTTGGTTTACTTCTTCCAGATTTGGATAATTTAGCTGAGGCTACATATACTCATGGATCTCAGATATTTGCGTATGGTGACTTTTTGGTTGCATTGATTACTTTTGTGATAGTCGCTTTGTTGGTATTTATCGCCGTCAAAGTTGCAAAACATTGGCGTGTTGAGTAATCAACCTTTCTTCTTTTTTGAATTTACATTTATATGGGTGGCATTTGTGTAGTACTTCAGGCTTCTGAATTAACTTTTTAATGACTGATATTGATGTGGATGTAGTGTTGTATGTTGTATTCTTAATAAGTCTCTTTTAATCTACTATTATTAGTGAAGTGTATGTCCCCCATTTCTGCTGAATCCATTTGGCGTTTAACTCTATCTGATTTCGTTGCTCTCTTAGATTCAAATGTGTTTATGCAGAAAAATCATAAAGTGTGTTTCTATGCTCCAAGTTTTAGTTATTATTCAAGTAATGCTTTTTGTTCTTCTTCGATGGCTTTTCCAACAGTTTCAGTAACTGGTGATAGTTGTGCTTTGAATTGTAGACATTGTGGCGGTAAAGTGCTATCTACTATGCGGCCTGTTGTTACAAGTGAGGATTTATTTGATGTGTGCTCTGAATTTAAACGGTTGGGCGCAGTAGGTTGTTTAATTAGTGGCGGTTGTTTGTCTAATGGAACTGTTCCTCTTAGACCGTTTGTGACGGCGATTGCACGGGTTAAGCAAGAGTTGGGTTTAACTGTTTTTGTTCATACGGGTATAATAGATTTGGAAACGGCTATTTTGCTTAAGCAAGTTAATGTTGATGCAGCTTTAATCGATGTTATTGGTTCACAAGAAACTATTAACAAAATCTATAGATTAAATGCTACTGTTCATGAGTATGTTGAATCTCTTGTGGCGTTGCAAAAAGCTGGATTGAATTTTGTGCCTCATGTAATTGTTGGGTTAAATGATGGTAAATTGGATGAAGAATATACTGCTTTACAGATGATTTCACAGGTAAAGCCTTCAGCAGTGGTTATCATTGCGTTTATGCCTTTACCTGGAACTGAAATGATTAATGTTAAGCCTCCACAACCTCACGATGTTGCTCGCGTTGTGGCTTCTGCACGGTTAATGTTTCCTAATATTCCCATAGCTTTGGGTTGCATGCGTCCAAAAGGTGAATTGCGTACAACAACTGATGTGTTAGCATTAAAATCTGGTGTTGACGCTATAGCATTTCCAAGCCAGGCAGCTATTGATTTCGCAAAAACACAGAATTGGTTTACTTCTTTTTCTCCTTGTTGCTGTGCAAAAATCTTTACAGATTTCAATATCAACAAACAACAATTAGAATAAAAAAAACTCAATTAATCTACTAATCAGCGGGTTCCCCAAGTTGTCCCTCTCCACGGTGTAAGCCAACCGTACAAATAGACAAATGCCACAGGTATCATCAAAGCAAACAGAGCAATCCGATATAATACATCTTTAGCAGTAAAATAACTAATCAACAACTTGTCTGTTAAAGCAAACACAAGTGCAATCACCACTATGCCACAAAAATAGCTAATAAATCCTGTTGTGCCTCCAAACAGTGCTAAACCAACAATACTAACCATTAAAGTGAAAGGGGACACAATCATGGTAAGTGCAGTCAAATAAAAAAGAAATCTCTGCATAATTTTCTTTTTATGGAAAAATTTAGAAGCATACAACATACCACGAATCCCACTTCTGCCCCATCTCAACTGCTGAACAAGAAATTTCTTAAGTGTATGTGGGGCAATAGTATAAGCCAACGCATTAGCTTGAAAGACAGACTTTCCGCCCATCCGCATCATTAAATTGGTCATTTGGCGATCATCGCCTGATACAATCTTTTTACCAAAAAATCTCTCATTTAACCACTCATCTGTTGCTTGCTCAAACTTTTCTTTACGGTAAGCTGATAAAACACCTGAACAACAAAGAACCATACCAAGCAAGCTCTCAATACCCTTGCGCACCCTAAAAGATTCAGCATACCAAACTTTTTGAAATCGAGAAACAAAAGTATCAATTTCCGGATCAAACCCATTAAACACCGCAGCATTGCCAGAAACACAAAAGACTTGTTCATCAACAAAAGGCTGTATCAACAGTTTAATAGCATCCGGCTTAACAATTGTATCACTATCTACACAAACTAAAATTTCGCCAGTACAATATTTAACACCAGTTGCCATAGCATGACGTTTACCCATGTTTTTAACGTGTGTAGTTACTTTAAAGTTATGTTCTAAACATTTTTTATTAATTACTTCCAATGAATTGTCTGTACTTTTATCATCAACAACAACTAGTTCCAACTTATCTTTGGGGTAATCTGAATTTAGAATTGCATCAATGGTGGCACCTACAATTTTCCCCTCATTATACACAGGAATAATGACACTTACTTTAGGTCGGTAATTTCTATCCGGGACAGGTTTGTATATGTAAGCACTCAATAGGCGAAAAATTGCCAATGATGTTACAACTGTGCCATAAATCGCCACTATCCAGTACATCCACTGAAATTCAAACACGCTCATTCTATAAACATACAACAAAGCTAAAATAGTAACTGCAAAACAGACGTTTGCCACACATAAAATGCCCATTTTATTAACGCGATACATGACCTACAGCTCTACAGCTCTCTCTTTTTCAATAATTTCTACTTTACAGATAGATGGAACTTTATTATGTGCTATTTTTGCTTTAATGTTAAAGTCAATAGTTGTCGCATCGCGTAATAACATATTAAAATATGTATTTATTAAAAACATGACACTTTTAGACAGGAATTCTTCTGCTATTTTTCCATATACGCAACATTCCTTTATGAGCTTGTACATATTTGAAATAGGACACGCGCTACGCAACTCCATACCATTTGGACTAATAACACACACATTTACATTCAATAGTACTCACTCATGTTTATATTTTAAATACCTAGCGAAACTGTTATAAAAATGTATGTACAATACACATTCATATGTATGTATTTTATCCGATAGCAACTTTCTGTTTATTAGATTATACATGGAACTGGTTTGCAGATTGATGCTTTGTTACTTTTTGTATTCTGTTGGGTCTGTTATACGAGCTTCGTAGAATGCTCTTTTGCGGTTAATGCACGCTTCGCATTGTCCACAATGTTTTTCTCCATTATGATAGCATGACCAAGTTAATTCTAATGGCACATTTAGTTCTATTCCTGCTTTGATGAGATCTGCTTTTTTCTTGTTAATGTATGGGGCATAAATTGCGATGTTTTGATTAGTGCCTAGCTGGGCGGCTTTTTCGAAGGCCTTGTAGAATTCGCGTCTGCAATCTGGGTAGAAGATTGCGTCTGAGCCATGTGCACCATAAAAAATTTTGTCAGCACTAAATGTGCTTGCGTATGCTACTGCTATTGATAGGAAAATAGCGTTGCGAAACGGCACAAGTATAGATGCAGTAAACTTGCTGGTTATTGGAATATCTTGATTGATAAGGGCACTTGTTTGGTTAAAGATGTCTTTTAAAGTTGAGAGGTCTATGATTTTTGTGTTGGTATCCATGGTTTTTGCAATTTTTTGAGCTGCCTTGGTTTCTTTAACAGCAATTTGTCCATAATTGAATGTAAGCGGATACACTTGGTAGCCTTGATTTTTAGCCCAATAAGCAACTACCGCTGAATCTGCTCCTCCGCTAAGAATAACGACGCATTTTTTGTTCTTGCTCAGTTCTTTTTACTCTCCAAACCATTTTTTGAATATGCCGATTTTTTTGAGGCATTTAAACACTGGCCATCCAATGAGTACGCTGGCAATAGTGTTTGATAGTGCTACATATGCTATGGTACCTATCAAAGGCAGGCCTTCTATGAAACTAATCATCCATCCGACGGTTATGCCTAAAACTATGGAGTAAGTAATACACGTTCCAATTACAGTAATGTCCTTTTTGGTGCGTTTGTAAATGTAGTAAACAATGAAAGCCATGATAAATGATGGTATGGCGTTAAGAAGGTCAATTGGAATGTATGGTGAGGACATGTTGCCAATAATAACGCCTAATGTGTGTCCTAAAACTCCTGGTATGCCTAAAAGTGGTACTACAGCAATTAGTATGTCGGCAACACGGAATTGTAGTGGTCCAAAGGATAATCCTGGAAAAACATTTACTAATACTGCATAAAGTGCAGCGTATATGGCCATTACGGCAATAGTTATAGTCTTATTTTTGTTTTGCATTTGGATCCTCCCTGCCCGGGGTTTATATTTGGCGGAACGGGTGGGAGATCTCACCCGCCAATTGGTTTCAAATCTGTTTTTGTTCCATAAAAAGTTTACCTGCTAAAAAAGAGTTTACCGTTTTCTGAAATTATTATCCCTTTTGCTTTTTTTTATATCTCTTGGTAAACTGTTTAATCATGTATTGATTGTT
>JAITMO010000176.1 GCA_031277345.1 Candidatus Bathycorpusculum soli | reverse complement strand
TGATTATGGTTTCGCAGGTTTGGGTTATGGCGTCTTGGATGTCTTTTCGGTATTGGGTTAGGTATTGGCTTGCTAGGGTTATGTAGATTTTGAATTTTCGTAGGGATTGTAGGGTTTCGGGTATGCTTTTGGTGGTGTACCGGTAGGCTTCATCTACATATACGTAGAAGGGTTCACGTTCATGTTCAGGGATGTCTTCACGGGACATACCCGCATTATATGTAGCTGATAGGATGAGGCTGCCCAAAAAATTAGCCATGTCAGTTGTGATTACGCCTTCAGGGAGGTCTACAATGATTATTTTTTGCTGATCCATAGCCACCCGAAAATCAATACAACTCTTCTCAGCCATAAACATAGGCACCAACAGTCTCTCCTGCACAATACGATACAATTTAGTCAAAACAGCTACAGACGCATCTTTTGGCATCTTATCATACTGCTTCTCCCAAAACGTGCGGACATTCTGATCCCTACACTTAGCCGTAAGCATCTCTCGAAAATCATTATCAGCCAAAATCTTGTACAAATCCGGAAGCTTTGCATTCTCTTTTTCCATAAGCAGATAGAGGGCGTTTAGTAGGATCATATCTAGGCGGGGTCCCCACCAACGCTCATAAATTTTCTCAAGAGTATCCATGAACATGCGGGCAACTACGTCACGTTCGTATGGGTCTTTAGATTCTAAGAAATTGATCTGTAGCACTTGGTGGTCGTATTTGTCCTCAAAAGCCGACCAAGGATTAATGTAAACAACCCTGTCCCATTGCTCACGCGGAATATGCGACAAAACAAGATTAGTAAGATCACTATGGGAATCAATAACCATAAAGCCCTCATCATAATCAATATGTTGCTTTATCATAGAGAGCAAAAAACGTGTTTTACCACACCCCGGAAACCCCATAACCAAAGAATGAATACGATCCACAGAATAAATCCCACGCTTCAACTTCTTACCAATAACAGGCTCAATCTCAGCATCAATACCCAACACATGAAGCCTATTTTTTACCACTTTTGAAAATGAATTTGGATTACTCAAATTATATTGCTCCGACTACAAGGGAATGTTTTCTATTTTTAAAAGGCCAAAACACCAAAGGTTGGATGTGTAACTTGGTGAATGAACACTGTCAAAATCCTCTAAACCCAGAATGCAACAACCAAAACATCGTTTTATACATACAAGTGAACCAAGAAAAATTAGCCACATGCCAACAATGCTGGAATCAACTAGCCGAAACAACAATCGAATGAAACAAAAAACCTAAAGAGCGAAAAACCAGCTAAAAAAGTGAACTAACTTTGTAAATGATACCCTAATTTAATCGCAAAAGGATTTAAAGGTTGTAGAAAAGAAGAAGAGTGTTAAACTATGAGTAATGATCTGTCATCGAAAAATTCTGTTGAGTACAACGAAATTATATCAATTATTGAGAGGGCTCGTGAGAACGCCTTTCGGGTCGTGAATCGCGAGTTAATTTCGATGTACTGGGAAATCGGGGCATACATAAGTGACAAGGTCAAACACAGCGGTTGGGGTAAATCCGTTGTTGAGGACTTTGCACGGTTCATTCAAGCTAAGCGCCCTGACTTCAAAGGCTTCTCAGCTTCTAACATCTGGCGTATGCGCCAGTTTTATGAAACATATTGCGGAAACGAAAAACTCGCAACACTGTCGCGAGAAATTACCTGGTCAAACAACTTGCTAATTATGGCAAGAACAAAAACTGAGGAAGCACGAACATTTTATTTGATGCTAACTCAGAAAAATAATTATTCTGCACGAGAACTTGAGCGACAGATAGACAGTATGCTCTTTGAACGCACAATGATTTCTGATGAGCGCAATAAACTGTTTCTTAAAAAGAACACTGGATTGTCTGCTCTTCGTGACAGTTACGTTTTGGAGTTCCTTGATATTCCTGAAAATCATAAAGAAAAAGAACTGCGAAAAGCCATAATCGCTAATCTGTGTGACTTCATTTTAGAGTTTGGTAAAGACTTTACTTTTGTTGGTGAAGAATACCGTGTTCAGGTTGGGAATACGGACTTTCATATCGATTTATTGTTTTATAATCGTGTATTGTCCTGTCTTGTGGCTGTTGAGCTAAAGGTAACGGACTTCAAACCTGAGCATCTTGGTCAGTTAGAATTCTATCTTGAAGCCCTTGATCGTGATGTTCGCAAACCAAATGAGAATCCAAGCGTTGGTTTGATTCTTTGCACAGGTAAGGATGATATGGTTATTGAGTACGCTTTGAGCCGAAGCCTCTCGCCTGCGCTTGTAGCAGATTATCAACTTCATTTACCAAACAAGGCCCTACTCACCGAAAAGCTACGTGAGTTAAAAGAACTTGCCGATGTGGACACCAACGAAAATGAGAACAATCACAAATGACCCAAAGTACACACTCACTGTAGCTTAACGGTTCGCACAGTTTGCGTACTCTAAGCGGACCATAGGAGAACAAATCAGCACAACAACGAACCCGATGATTAGTTACTGTTCGTTAGTTTATTTGTCATGATTTGCATGATTACTTGAAGCATCGTTATTGTAGGGTAGAGGTTTTTGTTGCCTTCTAAGAAGTGCCATCACCACAACTACAACATCATCTGCAAAGAGGCAATTTAGACACAGCTTCAAGATTTACATTTTTCTGTCTGTAACAGAAACATCTTTCAAACCGCTATATGTTGTTTTGTTTGATAGCAAATTCTTCTGCAAACGTTTTTTATCAAGTCATGCGTATAGCTCATTTGAGGAACAAGAAATGGGTGATTTCGCAACAAGTAAACTTTTAGCGGGGCTTGGTTCAATACTTTTGTTTATTCCAGGTTTAAACATCGTTGGTATAATTTTTATCCTTCTGGGTATGAAAGGTTTAGCTAACCACTACAGGGATAACCGTATCTATCGTAATGCCATTATAGGCACAATTTTCGGCATAATCGGTCTTATCTCGATAAGTATCAGCATGATTTCCGTTCTTATCACAGTTTTTTCCCATTCTGCCTCTCTTACAGGGAGCTATGGCTCAACTGCAGCTACAACAGTTAACTATATGCCTAATGCTTTGACGATGCTTATCGCCTTCATCTTTATTTCGTTGATGGCTCTATTTTTCAGAAAAGCGTTTCACACGTTATCAGCTTGTTCAGGGTTACGTCTGTTTCGTGTTGTAGGAATCTTGCTGTTCATTGGCGCAATTGTACCTGTGTTAAGCATAAGTTTAGCTGCTGTATTAGAAATAGTTTCACGATCATATGTAAGCACATCATATAACACACATGTACTATTGATGAACACCGATATGCTATTGGTGGTTTTAGGGTTATTTGTTGGTTTACTCTTGGTGTACATTACATTTATACTCTTAGTGGTTGCGTTCTTTTCGCTCAAACCAGTGCAGCACCTAAATGCACCAACAACAAACGCTGAAACTAAATGCTGTACACACTGCGGTGCTTTAATTTCACTCGGAAACAGTTTCTGTTCTCACTGCGGTAAACAGCACAAAGAAAAATAATATTAGCATCATTTACTTTTTTACTTCAACCAGTTTTTACTAAGGCATCTTTACACGGCACCAAAAAGTTTAAGGTAGCATATTTTAGCACAAAATTGACTTTATGTATCAAAGACATAAAAGAGAAAATATTGATTCTTAAATATAAGTGAGTCCAAGAAAAGTTTAGTTACCAAAAAAACTCGGATAAAAAACCTGGTGATCGTACTTATCCTCAAAGGCAGACCAAGGATTAATGTATATGACACGATCCCATTTTTCAGGTGGAATATGTGACAAAACAAGGTTAGTTAGGTCGCTGTGAGAATCAATGACCATAAAACCTTCGTTATGATCAATGTGTTGTTTTATCATGGATAAGAGAAATCGTGTTTTGCCACACCCCGGAAACCCCATAACCAAAGAATGAATACGATCCACAGAATAAATCCCACGCTTTAATTTACGCCCAATAGCAGAATCAATCTCTGCATCAATACCTAACACATGAAGCCTACCAGTACTTTGAAATGTCAAATTTTGATTTTTGTTACTCAAATGCTAAACCTCTGCTTTGACAGATAGTGTTTTCTGTTTTAAAAAAGCAGAAAACACGTTTTTTAGATGTGACAATTTTGGATGAGCAATGTCAAAACTTCCTAAAACCCAAATGCAGTTGTACCGATATCATTTTGTATATCCAGTTAGACTCAGAGCGGTTGCCGATTTGTAAGAACTGTTGGCCTGAACTTGCAGAACTTACAGAAGACTGGAATAAATATGGGTCAAACTGTGAAGAAAAACAGGCCACACCCAAACAGGCATGCTGTTAACACCTACAGTATCTCCTTTAATACCCGTGATATCTCTTGGTTGTCGATTCCTAATATTGTGGCAACTTTGCTTATGTCATCTGAGGAAAAAGTTTGCACTGCTTTTCTTGCTGTCTCTTTGGGTGTTATAGCAAAGAGTTGTTCTTTGAGTTTGGATAATTTTATGTCCGAGTGCCATAAAAGGGCGTAGATGTCAGCTATGTCTTTGAGCAGTTTGTGTTCTTTGTCTCTTCGGGGGGCAGAGTTAAGTTTCATCGCCAATATGACATGTGGCTCTGGAATTAAGATATTTTTCCCAAATAACATTTGGGTTCTGTACATTTTTTCTTGGAAAACCAGTGATAAGAGGGGTTCATCTATTGGCACAAAGCCAAGCAAATTTTTTATTTCAGGGTGAATGCAGTCAACAATCGGGTCTATGTACAACTGAAATATTTGATACAGGGGACGTTTAGCTGATTCTTCAGGCATCAACTCTTCTCCTGTATCTGCATCGAAATCCTTGACAAGCCTAAAACTCACTGAACTAAAACCCATGCTTTCAGCCACTTGGATTGTTGTAGCAAACTCGGAGTTCTTCAACTGCTCTTGAGTCCAGTCCATGTCTATGTGAAAACCCAAGTCGATGTCTCTTGAGCCAATGTAGGTTCGCCCGGTAACTTTTTTGAAAGTTCTCATTTACAAGATAGTAAACTGCCCAACCACCCAGAAGACAGGTTTGGGTTTTAAGTTGGGCAAAGATTGTCTGCATTTGTTCTTGGGAGGTTTTTGTCTCAGTTGTTTGATATAGCATGTTGTTCCACCTTGTTTACGAGTTTTTCAGCAGCTTCCGTACATACACCGCCTTCTTGCAACAGGTCAACGATTAACTGCGGTATACTTACAACTGTTAGGTTTTGGCGTTTAAATGCTCCATAGAAGACATGTTCATCTGCTACGAGAAGCCTTAGGTTGCCCTTACCAACCAACCCGTCAATAGTTAATTCTTCATGCCACTTATCCATGTCGTCTCTTTTTATGTATAGGTCTATGCGGGAGGGGAAGAGGTAGTGTTGGACAAGGTTTTCTGCCTGATAAGTAGTTAGGGCGTATGGGAGTTTGCTTGTTTGGATTAGGTCTAAGGCGTTTTTGTGCATATACTCTTTTTTTTCTGGTTTGGTTTTTATTTGTAGCCAGTAGTTGATGAGTTCCAAGTAGTTTGTGATTTGGGTGTTTTTGGTTAGGTTTTGTGTTTGGAGTTTGTTTAGGAATTCGTGTGTCCATGGAAAGGAGGTTTCTGCTTTCTTGGCAAGTTTGTATTTTGTTAGTGTGCCATTTGGCTCTACTAGAAGTGTTCTGATTATGCGTTCGCGATGTGTTCCTCTATTCTTCATGATGTTTCCCCTTAATATGTCGGTAAATATTTTTTCATGAATCTGTACCGATATATCGGTAATTAACGTTATTTAAATACTTTACCGATATACAAACGAAACTGTACAGGTTAGCGCCGATATGGCTGAATCTACAAAGACAGCGGGCATTAGTGGTGTTCAATAAACATAATCAACCTTGGTATCAACACCAAAAAAATTAACCAAATAACCTTCCAATTAGCAGTTATCTGTCTATATAGCGTTTTGTGTCTAATAGATATTTATGAAAAAATTGGTATTTCGATTTACATGATCAAATGTATTAAAATTTAGTATTTTACAAAAAACTATACTAAAAAATTCGGAGAATACCGAAAGGCGAGAAAAAAAGAGATTGTTATGGCGATATCTCCATGTAAGTCGGGGTTCAAATCCCCGTAACCCCATTTTCAGCAGCATAATTGTTTGACAACTATAGATAACAACTGTCCTACGTGAGGTTTGTAAGAAAATTTATTAATGGTCAATTACACTTATAGCAGCTTAACTTTTTATAGTTTATGGTGTATTGTTGTGGTGTTGTGAAGTGAATGG
>JAITMO010000146.1 GCA_031277345.1 Candidatus Bathycorpusculum soli | reverse complement strand
CCCTACAAATGGCAATGGAAGACCTCTACGATTCAGGGGCTCAAACATTCACAGGCACAGGCACCATAGAGAGCAGTTTGAGACGCACAAGCCCTCTATACTACAACCTCAAAATAACCGCAGGCAACCAACAAAAAACCACCCTGCTGCAAAAAACAATACAAATAAACTTTCAAACAAACAACCCCTACAACTTGCCCCTAAACTTTGACCCCAACACACCCCTACAAATAACAACACTAACAGATTCACCCCAAAACACCATACTACAACTAGACGCCCCAAAAGAACTCGGAGGACTAACCAACATAACAATCTACCAAATAACAAACCTACCAGATGAACACATAAACAACCTCCAAAAAAACCAACTCAACATCAAACAACTCAAAACCATTGAACTAACACTACCACAAGAACAAATCCAAATGCCACCTGAACACGAACAATTCCACCAATACTACACAGGGTATAGTACAGTACTTGAAGACATTTTAGGCTTCAAAGGCCAAACACAAATCCCAATACAAAAAAACCAAAACACAATAGCCCTAACAAGCTCGGGTGAAGCACTACTTTACATAGAAGCAACAAATGTCTGGGGTACAACGTTTCACCAAATCATCACAGTACAACCTTACTCTACACCACAATGGCACATCCCCCTCACCCAAACCACAACATACCTCATAACAATCGTTATTATTGCAATAATTATGAGCCTTGCAACTTATCTTGTAAAAACCAAACAGTAAACAAACACTACAGCAAAAAGGGGCTGCGAACCTGTTTTCTTGCTTTTAAAATAGCACAGGTTTGATTTGTGGTGTAGCTGTTGAATTTTAGACTATCACAACCCGATTCGCAAAAAACTTCAAACCATAGTTGACAGGTTGAAATCTAAACGAGCCATTTTAGGGGTGGATGCAGGGATTTTAATTGCATTTTTTACCATTACTATGCTTGTTATTTATCTCGCAACCCCTGTGATTATGTCTACTTTGTTTAACATTATTTTGGGGGGTTCTGATGGGATTTATACGTATCTTTTGGAGTTGCCTTTGATTGCGGAGCCTGCTGGTGGGGGTACTATTGGGCAACAACTTGGAGTACCTATGTCTTATGTGTTTGGTATAATGCGCACTATATCTCTTGCCCTATTTGCAGTAGTACTAATGATTGCAGCAATATGTTATGGATTAGAAAATTTTCGGGTAGTAAACGAAGGCACAGCAGCTAACATTATCATGAACAGCGTCTTTACCCTAATTCTCATTTTCGCCTGCCAACCCATCTACAACACAGTAGCAGGAGCCATTAATTTGTTTGTAGGCTGGCCAGACGTAGGTGGTTTAGGCGTGTTAATTCCTTCGGGTAGCACCATAGACATACTAGTAGGATATGCAACTGGTGGTGTGGGTACTGTGCCTTTGCCTAATTTGGATCCGTTTACGGGTTTCTTTTTCAGCGGAATACTAATAATGATGGTCGCATCCATCCTGATGCTAACCTTAGTTATGGGCATAGTTAGATTATTTTTTGTCGGCGTTTTAGCTGCCGTCTTACCCCTAATACTTGTCATGCGCCTTATACCCTTCACTAAACACTTCGCAGATACGTTGCTGCAGGATTTGGTTGGGTTTATGTTTGCAAGCATCATGGCCTCAATTGTGCTTTTGTTTGGGTATCAAATTCTCATAACTACCAGTCTTAATCCGTTGACGCAGATTTTGGTTGCTATTATTACGTTGTTTGCTTCGGCGTATATGTCTACGGTGTTTGTTGGTAAGTTTGGGGCGTTGGGGATGTCGGCTGCGAATCTTGTGGGGGGTGCGGTTTCTTCGGCGGTTGGGTCTGCTATGGGTATGGCTGGTGGTGCGCTTTTGGGTGGTGGTGCTGGTATGGCTAGTAGGCTTAAAGGTGTGTCGGGGCAGGGGCTTTCTAAAACTGAGTTGCTTGGTCAAGCGGGTGAGGGTTTTGTGTCGGGTGCTGCTCCTGGTGCAGTAGCTGGCTTTTTTGGAGGTGGTGGAGGTGGTATGATGGGTGGGGGCAGGTTTGGTATGGGTTCTATGGCTATGCGGGGGATGGGTCGAACTGTTATGGGTTCTATGAGTATGCAGAATGGGTTTGCTCAAGAGTTTCTTAGCAACAGAGCAGGCTCCACCCTAACCGCCACCCTATACAAAAACTCCTCAGGAGACGTCCTGCCAACGGCTTCGCCTGAGTCAAGTGCATATTTTATGAGTGAGCTGGATAAAAAATCAGCCGAAGAAGTGTATAGTGGGTATGTTGCAAGCAATTACCCCGAACTATCAGAGAACATCAAGGATTCCCGATCTGCAGGGCTTGAAGTTAAACGTCATCTACACTCTCTACCCCCTGAAGTCGCCTATAGTAATTGGCAGCGAGCCCAAACCCAAGGCAATCTACCCAAAGAAGGACGACAAGCTTTCTACCAAAACGCAAAAGACGAAATTGGAGTAAACCGAGAAACCGTTACAGCCCTTCAAAAGGGCATATACACACCCAACCTTGACACTCTAGATTCTTCACCTCGATTCGCAATAGATACATTCAATGTCGGTTCTGTCACACAAAAAGGTACCATAGCAAACGCCAAAATCTTCTCTGGAGTAAAACAATTAGATACACTAGAAAAACAGCATGAATTAGACCCTGTGGCAGAGACAAAATTCCGTACAGCCTCGCCCGACAGTTTAGGCAAGCAACTCGCCCAAATCTCAGGCGTAAAAATGACACAAAAAGAGCAAAAAACCTACGGTCACACTATGGCAAAAGTTCGTAACGTAATAATCAAACGAAACCCGACCTTAGCTAACAATATGGCTCATTACACCATGGGTGATGGGAAGAAGCAGCTTATTGAGTTGATGAGTGATGAAAAGTTTACGTCAGATGCAGTAAAAGACATGGAATCTCAGAAAACCAGTGCATGGTTAGCAAACACGCTAAACGTAAAACAAACAGATGTTCCTTCAATGGAAAACATAATCAAAGTTAACCCAAGCAAGACCGTAAATAACGCCACTGACGTTTCCGTTAGAAATACCTCACCACAGGGTATTCGAACTAGCCCAAAAACTAAGCCTGTAGATTTAGTGAATATGCAAAAAAGGGCATATGAAGACGAAGTATCGTGGTAGAAAAATGTTAAGAGATGTAGGCATACTGCTTTACTATCTCTTGCTCAATTGGCGAGATACATGGTAACATTTCTTTTATTTGTTCGATGAAATGTTTTGCGTAATAACGTGCTTTTGCAGTATCAATTGCATCTAAGTCAGTTGATAGATCGTAGAGTCGAAAGAGTTCTGAATTATTGACTACTTCGCTGACTTTTTTTACAGTGTTTACATCAAAGGGTAATACTTTTGTTGGAGGCCATATCGCGTGGATACCAAGCTTTGCAGTTAATGCTTTATATGCAGCTTGAACTGCTCCAAGGGCTTTTGATTGTTGTAAGTATAGATCAGCAAGATTTAGTTCCCATTGGATGTAGGACTCTTTTATGTTGATTTCACGTTGCTTTCCTGCCATGAGGTCTTCTTGAAAACCTTCCAGTAACGGGTCGCAACCAAAAAACTCGGCATAGAATTCTAATGATTCACTGTCTATGTCGCAGAATTTTATGAGTTCATTAATTATCCAGCAAGTTACTTTGTCACCTTTTGATCTGCTGTAGCAGTACATGTTTGTTAGGGTCACTACGTAACCGTCTAGTGTTGAGGAAAAGTCTTCGTTTGGTATTGTTTCTTGGAGTTTTTTCTCAACAAATTCATAGATGGTTTGGGGAACTTGATAAAATATTTCTGGGGTTGGTGTGTCTAATTTTTCAAAGAAGGTTTTCCAAGGTGTTGAGTTATAGTTCATTTTTTCAACGACAAGTTTGGCGGTTTC
>JAITMO010000139.1 GCA_031277345.1 Candidatus Bathycorpusculum soli | reverse complement strand
GGGTGAAATGTTTGGCAAGATGGGCTGTTTGTTTTTTAAAGTCTCTTTAAATGTATAAAACAGTCGTTGGATTGTGTATCAATGTGAAAATCTTTAACCGCCCAACAACATAAACCAATGTCGAACACCACCGAATTTCTGTTAATAGTGATTGTTAGATTCAAGTTTTATGGTTGTAAATTTTGCAATTATGTGGAATTGAGATTGTCAAACAAAGTTTTTGAGGTATAAGCAAAGTGATGAGGAGAAATTGGTTTGTATTTTCTTTTTTTGTTTGTCATTGTAGCTTTTTTATTCTTTGTTTTCTCTTATCTCTTCTTTTTGTTCCATAGATTCTTTTTTGGTTTGTTTTTTCTTTCGCAGGTAATATGTTGACCAGACGGCTGTAATTATGTTTGTAAATATGATTACGTAGGTTACAACATTTACGATATTATTTGCTAGTGGTAGTCCGTATGAAATTGTGAGTATGGCAAGTGTGGCGGGTGTTAATCCTAATGCGCACATGAATGTGATGATTTTTTGGTCTTTTGCTAAGTCACTTTTAACGGTTGAGATTTTTACGGCTCCAAAGCGTGTCAAAAGAAGAACAACTGTAAACATTATGCCTGCTAATAGGAGAGATGGCTCTATTACGAAAATTAATCCTAACGAAACAAAGAATAAAGTTTCTAGAAGAAAAGCTATCTCTTCATAAAATACTGCGATTTGATTATGTAATTTGTCTATGTTTATTTTTGTTTTTAGTATCCTGTTGATCAAATGGTAATTGCCAAAAATTATGCCAAAAACCAAGACTGCTAGAGTTCCGTTACCTCCAAGATACGAAGTTATGCTGTATGTTGCTAAAATGAAACCCATTGTTAAGACGTGGGTGAATTTGTGTTTTTGGAACCGATGTAGCATGAGAACCCATAATATACTTAAAAGCAAACCTGCAATCACACCTACAGAAAATTGCATAGATATGCCTGTAAGGGCATTAACTATGCTACTTTCTCCTGTTAGATAAATATTGATTAAAGTTGTAAACATTACAACAGAAAAGACTGAACTTATTGCTGCTTCCATTGTTAAGAAAGCTACTGTTTTCTCTTTAAGTTTCATTGAGCTACTCAAAGGTACTATTACTGCTGCCGTAATTTCTCCTCCGATTATTGCCGCGAAAATAAACGCTTGTAAGACATCCCATTTTAAAACAAAATGACCAAGTAATCCAAGTAACGCAGTACCTACTAAAGTGTAAATTATTGTTTGAACAAACACTCGACTACCAATTGCAAGAACTGATCGAGTTTTTAACCCTAAACCTGCGTGAAATAGCACCATTAGCAAGGTCAAAGTTGCAAAAAGTGCCAACATAGACAACAAACTCTCACGAGGAAAAATGTTCAGACCAGGTCCTAACACAATACCTGCTAGTATAAGAAAAATAAAAATCGGAATACCTACTTTCTTTATCAAAAATTCTCCTGCAAAACCAACAACAATAATTCCGGCAACTACACCAAAAATAGCCATCGCATTAGTCGAGCCTCCTGATGCGGAAGAACCTTCATTAAACACATCATCGCCTTGATTAGCTTTATTGCCCGAAATTTTACTCTCCGATATTGTAAATGTGCAACCATTAACGTTGTATACCCCACCACCATTTTTAGTGGCTGTGTTGTCTGAGATAACTGCTTTGTCTAACATGTAGAATGTACCACCGTTATACACTCCCCCACCGTTATCTGCAGAATTACCAGATATTTCACCATCAACCATTGTAAGTGTGCCACCTGGGTTAATGATCACTCCACTACCTTTGCCTTCATTATGAGTCACAACAATACCTGCAAGTGTCAACGTCCCTCTAACAGTAATGGTGCTATGTCCGTTCGTACCAATAAGACGCCAAAAACCTTCCTCCTTATCACTTACCAATGTAATGTTTTTACTTATGGGAATATTAAGTGTAGACTCTGTGAGTGAAATATCTGTAGTAAGTGCAATAACAATCGGTTCTGTAGAATCATTAATTACAGCTTTAAGTGTCGCTTCATTGTTAACATGCACAGCTGTATCTAATGAAATAGCGGCTTTATTAAAAGCAGTAATGCTATTTTGATGGGTTAAATCATTTAATGAGTAATTTTTTGTAACAACAGCATCATCTTCTGCCGAGGTAAATACTACTGAGGAAATCAGCAATATTGCAAATACCATCGAAACAAAAGATAAAACAATACCTCTGCGGGTAAGTTTATGTAAATTCGATCCGGACCTAATTTTTTTATTATCCATACTAACACAACTAACAGTTGTAGATTTTTAATGTTCACACATACATATATGCCTATTTACACAACACCAAATATCAATTAGCAAGAACAATGAACTATCAGTAGAGCGGCAAATTTTTTAAGCAAACTTTAAAGAATATTCAAAACACACCTATTATAGCTAATTTTTAGATATTGTTGTTTTTTGGCTATTTTATTTATTAACTATACATGTTTCAGTTTTACCTACATAGTGGGTCTCGTCTAAGAATGCGTTTCTGTGATTTCCCGAGGAACGTATATTTTTTGTTTGTGGGTTGGTTGCTTCTTTGTTTTGTAGTAGAAATTAATTAATCCTAGCAGATTTACAGTTTTTGCTGTGAATATTATGATCAAAGTTGGAATTAATGGGTTTGGCCGAATTGGCAGACTTTTATATCGTGCTGCTCTCGAACGTAATGCTAACATTGATTTTGTAGCTATTAACGATTTAACTGATGCGAATGCAAATGCGAATCTCCTCAAATATGACTCTGTACATGGCAGATTCCCTGGAACTGTTGAAGTAGATGGCAATGACTTGATTGTTAATAATAAAAAATTAAAAGTTTTAGCTCAAAAAGACCCCTCCCATCTTCCATGGAAAGATTCAGATGTATATTTGGCTGTGGAGTCCACTGGTTTATTCACTAACCGCGAGGGTGCATCAAAACATCTTCAAGCTGGCGCAAAAAAAGTTCTTATTTCTGCCCCCGCAGAAAGTCCTGATGCAACTTTTGTGTTTGGTGTTAATGAAACAGATTACAATAGCGATAAACACAATATCCTTAGCAATGCCAGTTGTACAACTAACTGTTTAGCACCAATTAGCAAGGTTCTAGAAGACAATTTTGGCCTTGAAAAAGCTCTTATGACTACATGTCACAGTTATACAAATGATCAGCGAATACAAGATCTCTCACACAAAGACCCACGTCGGGCCCGTGCTGGAGCCTTTAACATTATACCAACAAGCACTGGTGCGGCAAAAGCAATCGGCTTAGTATTGCCTAACTGTTCAGGAAAAATGAATGGAATATCTCTACGGGTACCAACACCAGATGTGAGTATTGTTGACTTAACTGCAATTTTAAGAAAAAATGTAACAAAGGAAGAAATAAACCAAGTCATGAAAGAGGCTGCTAACAGCTCATTAAAAGGCATACTACAATATACCGAAGATCCTATAGTGTCTAGCGACGTTTTACATAGCACTTACTCCGCAGTTTTTGACTCACAGCTAACAATGGTACTTGGTGAAAAAAGCAACTTTATCAAGGTTTTTGCTTGGTATGACAATGAATGGGGCTTTAGTAATCGCATGGTCGATTTAATTGAACTTGTAGGCAAAAAAACTAATTTATAACTTGTTGCGTAAGCAATAAATAACGCTATTTTTTCTTTACTCACAAATTGCCTAAAGGACGCCGTGAAAAATGGTATACTTTAAGACTTTAGATGACTTTGACGTTAAAAGTAAAACCGTAATTGTGCGCGTAGACTTTAACTCCGAACTTGACTTCAAAACTAAACAAGTTACAAGTGACGTTCGTATATGTGCACATGCTCAGTGTACTCTCAAAGAACTAGCAGAAAAAGGCGCAAAAATTGTTGTTATGTCTCATCAAGGACGTAAGGGCGATCCAGACTATGCTGAGCTTGACCAGCATGTCACTATACTACAACGGTTTCTCAAGTCTTCTGTAAAATATGTTGATGATTTATTTGGTGAGACCGCTAAAAACGAAATCAGACAACTTCATAATGGAGAACTTCTTGTATTGGCAAATGTGCGTAGATGGTCTGAAGAAACCAAAAAAGGTACTCCAGAACAACAATCAAAAACTGAACTTGTGCAAAATCTTGCACCACTTGCAGATCTTTTTGTTAATGACGCTTTCTCAGTGGCACATCGTGACAATGTTTCGGTAGTTGGATTCACAGCAGTTTTACCAAGTGCTGCTGGACGTATAATGGAACGAGAGCTTAGACAACTAAAAGCCTTAGAAAAACCGCGTCATCCATGTGTTTATGTTCTAGGTGGTGCAAAAGCTGATGACAGTTTAGAAATCAGCAAATACATCCTAAATAATAACGTAGCCGACAATCTCTTATTAGGCGGTATAATCTCACAACTTTTTATGACTGCAAAAGGTATAACTTTAGGAAAAGGCACAATGGATTTTCTAGAAAAAAAAGACCTATTACATCTCATTCCCGGCATACAAGAATTACTTGTAAGTCATCCTGACAAAATACTGTTACCCATTGATGTTGCATTAAATGTTAGCGGTAAACGCACTGAAGTTTCCGTAAACCAGTTACCTTCAGAATATCCAATTTTTGATATAGGTACAAAAACGGTCAAAAATTATGCTAAAATTCTCTCTAAAGCTCAATCAATTGTTGTAAGTGGCCCTCTTGGTGTGTACGAAAACAAAGATTTTTGCTACGGATCTAAAACCATCTTTGAAACGATTGCTAATAGTGACGTTCTTAGTCTAGCTGGTGGCGGAAACACTATTGCTGCTATTGATCAGTTCGGTTTAACTGCTAAAATCCGCTACATTAGCACAGCCGGTGGCGCGTTAGTAGAAGCACTTATGGGAAAAAAACTTCCAGGCGTTACAGCGCTAGAAACAGCAACAGAAACAAAAAAATTACGTGACTAAACTATATTAGTGCTGTTTTTTTCTAATTTGTTTGTCTGGAAGGCTCCTAATTTTTTCGTTTCTACCACAAGTATTTTAACGGCATAAACACCTGATGAAACTTCTTAATTCATATACCAATATGATTAGATCTGTTTAGTACGCTCTTTATTCCATCAGTGATGATATTAAAAGTGTGGGATAGTCCTTTCTTAGAAATATATGTCTGTTGTTTTCTATGAAAAAACCTTGGGTCATGACGTTTTTTCATTGCTCTTCAATGGAAGCTTGCTTTATGAGCTTTGTTTTTAAACTAACGTGTAGCAGAAAGGCGTTATTAACGTAGTTTCATTATGACCGTTTCTGCGGCTAAAACCATTGGTTCCCACGTTTCACTCATTGGTGGTGCATATGCAGTGTCTGATTTAGCAAGTTCTTTTATGGTCATCTGTTTTTGGATTGCAAAAGATAATGCGTTAATACGTTGAGTAACTTCTTCTCCGCCAACAATTTGAGCACCGATTATATGTTCTGTTTTTTTTTCTACAATTAGTTTAACTTTGATGGGTTTTGCTGAAGGGTAATAATCTGCTTTAGTTTTACTGTTAATTGTACCCGTGACTACTTCGATTTGGTTTTTTATTGCAGTAGTTTCACTTATTCCTGTTGCACCTGCCTCGATATCAAATAGTCTAGTAATTGTAGATGCTAAAATGCATGTGAACTGAGAGTTGACTTTGCCAGCGTTTGTACCTGCAACTTTGCCTTGTCTAACGGCTATGGTGCCTAGTTGAGGACAAACTGGTTTATGGGTAATAAAATGAATGGTTTCAGCACAGTCGCCAACAGCGTATATGTTTTTTACTTCTGTTTCCATGTGTGCGTCTGTTTTAATTGATTGTGTTTCTCCAAGTGGTATGCCTGAGTCAACTGCAATTTTTGTATTAGCTCGCACACCAAAAGCATTGATGAACATGTCTGCAGTAAATTTTTCTCCACAGGCTTTAATTGCTGATACCTTGTCATCTCCTACAATTTCTTCTACTGTTCGATTTAATAAAATTTTCATGCCTTTCTGTTCAAGATGCTCCTGAACAAGTTTTGCCATATCTGCATCAAATATTTGTGGTAAAATTTGAGACATTTTTTCAATAACTGTCACTTGTAACCCGCGTTCAATCAAAGCAACCCCTAATTCTAATCCAATTAAGCCGGCTCCCATAACAATGGCTGATTTAGCTCCAGCTCTGATATGTTCGTCAATTTTTTCTCCATCTTCCATACTGCGCAAGCACAGGATACCTTGTTTTTCTCTGCCTTTAATTGGCGGCATAAATGGGGTAGCTCCTGTGGCAATTACCAAACTATCGTAAAGAATCGTCTCTGTTATTCCGTCAAACGTTTGAATAGTGACTTTTTTTTCTACGGTATTAATTGATAAGGCTGTTGTTTGTGTACGCAGATTTAGTTTAAGCATCTGAAAATACGCTGGAGGATACACAATAAGATCTTTAAAATGCGAAATTGCCCCACTAATTACAAAGGGTAAACCGCAACGAGAGTAACCAGCCACTTTTTCTTTAGTGATAAGAGTGATTTCTGCAGTACGATCTTTTTTGCGTGCTGCTGAAGCAGCTTCTATTCCTGCTGCATTTGCACCTATTACAACTATTTTTTGTGTCATCCTTATCAGCAGTTAAATTTATTTTCTTTGAATTTGAGTTTTATGCCATTCAACTGCCACATCAAAATCCATAAGATTAGATAGATCAGCCTGCAAATCAGATGGTTTTATAACGAGTAACCAGGCTTTACCATATGGATCCTCATTTAGACTTTCTGGATGCGCGAGAACTTCCTTGTTTACTTCTTCTATTACACCACTTACGGGAGCAATAAGATCCGATACAGCTTTTACAGACTCTAACGTTCCATACGGTTCATTTTGTTTCACTACTATTTCACTATCCGGAAGTTCAGCATACACTATTTCACGTAACGCCTTCTGAGCATAATCTGTTATCCCCACCCTAACCTTTTGCTCCTCAATTTTTACCCAAAAAAAATCTTTCGAATAGTACAAACCTTCAGGCACATCATACTCTTCAACTTTAACCATACAATTACCTTCTGACATTAATGCAAATAATTACCAACATCTAAAATATTTCTGTTTAAAAAGTTTACAAAAAATAAGAAAAAGTTAGCGTTCGCGTTTACCTGCTATCCACTCTTCTGTCCACTTAAACGCTTGGCTATCAGGTACTTGAATGGGTGGATGCTTAAACGCGTACGCAGACATGCTGAGCAGAGCCCCTGAGATTTTACGGTCAAGAGCAATTTTTGCTGCCCGTATAAGATCAATGACAACTCCGCCGCTATTCGAAGCATCTTCAACTTCAAGTTTTGCGTTAATTTCAAGTGGGCGATCGCCAAATTTACGACCTTTTAAGCTGATATAACAAATTTTCTTATTACCTAAAAAACTCACGTAATCACTTGGACCAATGCGTGTAGGTAGAGCATATGGGACAAGACTTGTTACAGCTTCTGTTTTACTGATGCGTTTTGATTTAAGACGATTCTCAACAGTCATGTTTTGGAAATCTGTATCTCCGCCAAGGTTGAGTTGATATGTTTCATCTACTATAACTCCGCGTTCAAGACAGAGTTGTACCAGAGTACGATGGAGAATAGTTGCGCCGACTTGACTTTTGATATCATCGCCAAGAATGGGTAGCCCTGCGTTTTCGAATTTTTTTGGCCATTCTTTTGTTACGTCACTAGCAATGAATTCTGGCATGCAGTTAACAAATGCGCATCCAGCCTCTATAGCACATTGAGCATAGAATCGTGTTGCTTCCTGGCTGCCTACCGGTAAATAACTTACAAGTACTTCGGTTTTTGTATCTTTAAGTATTTGGACTATGCTTTCGCGAGGTGTGTCTTTATCGTCGTAAACATTGAATACTTCTCGCATATGTGGGGCAACACCATCAAGAATGATGCCTGCTGAAACTTTTACACCCAAAATAGGAACATCACTAAACTTTTCGCAACAGTTGGGTGCAATCCAAATGGCTTCTGCAAGGTCTTTTCCAATTTTCTCTTTGTTTACCTCAAAAGCGGCAACAAACTGTATATCATTTATGTGATAACCACCAAAGTTTACGTGCATAAGACCCGGAACCGTTTCACTGTCTTTTGCATTTTTATAATACTGGGTTCCCTGAATCAAAGAACAGGCACAATTGCCCACTCCGATAAGTGCTACACGAATTTCAGGCATCAAATTACCTTCCAAAGATTAATAGCATTAAAAACTTTAATGCGCTAATAAAACTTTTTCTAAAAACCGTCTATTAATAAAGCCAACAATTAGAAAAAACACACTTTTCAATACATTACTGATTTTTTCTGGCTATTGATTGTACGGCAAAATTAAAAGGGGACGTTGACTTTTACTAACTCCATGAGTGGTGTTATTTATGAGTAAGCCTCAAGTTACGGTTTCATATGAACCTTTTCAAGAAATTGTTGTTATGGAGAAAAACCATTTTTGTAGTCCTGAAGAGCTTGCACGTTTTGCTTCCATTATTGCAGGTGGCAAATTGGCTGGGCTATATTGGGTTGAGGGAGTGGTTTTCTTATATTTTCCCGTTTCAGCCTCCACTGCGGTCGTTGCTAAAGAGTTGCTGGAAAAACGTAAAGTTTACTGGAGTTATCTAGGTTATGCGGTTATGCCAAAATTTGTGCCAGTAATAGAGACTAAGGAAAAAATGATTGTGCCTGTAGTGGATATTTCATCTGATCTTGTTCTCAAAGGCGTTGCGTTGTGGATTAAACAGCAAATATAATTATTTTTACTTTTTTGGAGTTTTTACAGATAATTACCTTTAATGGGACTGTTTGTACTGGACAGGGACGTGGTAAATTTTTTGTTGCGTTACCTTGGGTAATGTCACAGTTAAAAACGCTTATGGGAACGCAACCGTACCTTGGTACTTTGAATTTGCGTTTAAATTTTGAGGGTATTACACAACGCGTTTTTTTGACACCTCAGACTGGTGTGTTAATTAAGCCAAAAAACGGTTACTCGTCTGGCTACTTGTATAAAGCAAAATTTTTTGATACCGATTGTTACGTGGTATTACCTAATGTGGACAGCTATCCCAAAGATTCACTTGAAATTATTGCACATATTAACTTACGTGACCATTTTAATATTAAAGATGGCGACATGATAACCGTTATAGTTTCATCTGTAACTCTTTGAATTTACATCTGATTATGTTTTTGACGGTAACCTACATTATATTATAAATTCCACAAAATTTAGGTACCAAATACAGAAAGTTTTTATGAATCCCACATTTTAGCATCTAATTGTAAAATAGTCTGTAATTTGCGCTTTTTACAATACGTTCATGGTGCCCATATAGACACCATTCATATTTCAAAAAACCTCTAATTACACACTTTTCTAAAAATAGAACACATTTTGCAGAATTTAAAAGTTACTAATACTTTGTCTAAAAAATACGGAATTTAGGAACTTGATATACACGCCAAAAACGCCGTATACTTGAAATTATGGACACCCAAGACAAAGCCCTGCTAGCCTACCACACCCAAGCTCCTCGCCGAAACACGCCCCGACAAGACAAAATCTCCCAATTACTGGAAAAGCTAAACAAGCCGCCCCAACCGTCCGCGAAAAACTACTCCAAGAACGAATCGACCGCAGACTAAACATAATTCCCGACCAAGATTTTCAAAAGGTTATCGACAAATTACCTGAAGAATACGCAAAATCCTAACCGCCGAACGCGAAAAAACCAAATCAATCAAGCGCGAACATGAAAAAATACGCGACCGCACAATCAGCCGAAGCCGATAAAAAAGAAAAGAAAAATGTTGTTAAAATAGAGAGATAAGACTCAACTTTTGGACGATTTAACAGGCTATTTGTTTGCGTTTTCGAAATTAGCGCATTTTGTCCAACTCAGAGTTTTATCATCCAAACAAACATTCAAAAAGTGACTCTCCTCTTGGTATGAGTCATAAACTTTACAACGCCTACTGCTCGGCTCGATATAAATACATATTTTACCCAAAGCCATTCACCTCCATGCCTCTGAATAGCCTAAAGCTACTGAAATCTTTGGAGCATGATGCTAACAGCAATCCGAAAATACTCCGCAACATTGCGTTTCCTTGTATTTGCTCTACTTTTTACGATTAAACTTGTGATTATGATAAGCTATTGCCTCAGTATGTCCGCTATCTATAGCTTTGTGCAAGAAATACAGACCAACATGCATATACGCCGTAAGAACTTCTTTTTCACGTCTGCTCGAAAGTTGATATAACGTGTATTTCTGATCCTTCACATATACCATTTTATCCATGTTCACCGCGTCATCCCATATATCGCCATAATAACGACTTATTCGATATTGCGCTTCCACATCTCCCTCTAAAGCACCTTTTTTTATTTCTTTCATGCCCTGTGGGAGACTACCCTCAACAGTATTCTTTAAAAAAGCAACATTACTTTTAATACGTCTGCCACTACCGTCTATTAAACACTGAGAATTTAAATGATGACCACCTATCCTAGCAAACCAATCGATGAAACGGCAAAAATAATAAACACAATCCCAACTCCATGTCCATAATACGCCCACCAAATTATATAATTTTCCAAAAAAATCTAATAACGCTCTTGTTGTATTGAACCTTCTCTCTTTTGTCCCGTCATGTGCTTCTTCCATGTACGTCCCTCTACAATGTAATTTGTATATTATTCAACTTATTATACATTTTTGTTACAAAATAAACAAGTTTTAAAGAAATACTTACGGGGGGGGGCGTGAAAATATGTAATATAATTGGTAAATGATACAGTACTAAATTTTGACTAAAAACTTAAGTCTTAGTTGCATCTCCAAACTTCTCTTGTATTGTTTCTTTTGTTTTTGTTTTTCTGTATCTCAAACTGTACCGCTGTTTTTTTATCCAGTATCATACCACAAGTACTACAACGGTATTTCTGAAGGGTTTTTATTAATCATATTGGACATTCAAAGCAAGCTTTGTTAAGCTGGTGTTTTTGGTGTCTTAGGGTGGTTTAGTGGTGAGGTGTTGGTTAGAGGAAGGTTTTGTTTTTGTTTTTAAATTTGTGTATGTTTGTTGAACTGGGTGTAAAGGTGTGGTTCTTTCAAAAAGAACAGCAGATTCGTGATGTTTTCTCTGTCTTTTTCGTATATGGGTAAAACCAAAAAATTATGGTTTTTGTATAAAAAATAGACTTGAAATTTTTTGTAAAAATAAATAAAAGCCTTAACTGCACAAGTTATAGGGTAATATAACGTTCTAAACTTTGATCGTGCTCTTTTCTTAAAAAATAGGCAAGAATTAGTGCGTAAAATAACTATCATGTATTACCCTAATATAGAATAATAATTTTCTGCCGCCAATTTAGCTTTTTCAGAAAGAACCGTAACAACAAGATTCAAAATATTGTATACCCCAAAACTGGGAAGTTAGGGATAAAAAATTAAATGTTTTGGGTCAGTAACTGTTAGGTTACTGTCTTTTTATGGTTTTTCGTTTGTTGTATTCTGTAATGTATGTTTCTAAGGAACCGTTTTTCTGCAAGAAGTTACCGTATTGTAGTAGAGCTTTCATAGCGTGGGCTGCGTCTTCTGGTGAAGAGTATGCTGGTAGTCCTAGGCGGTCAAAGTTTTCTCTTGTGTAGATTGCCATTTCTGTTTCGCCGATGTCGCATGCGACAATTGGTATATCATATTTTGTGGCAATTTCTGCAACGTCTGCAATATATTTTTCTTGTAATCCTGGCATGTGGTGTAGGCCTAAAAAGATGATGCCGCTAATTGTTTTTTCTTGGAACATAACATCGGCTGCAGCTACGAACTGATCATCGATAACACTGCCTGTTAAGTCAACTGGGTTGTTGGTTGCAGCAATTTTAAGTATGATACCTTTTTCTTTGAGTTCTTCGAACTTTTGTAATGTTGGTTCACTAAATTTGTTAACTGTTAAACCAACGGTTTCACATTCGTCAACACACATGACACCTGGTCCACCTGCGTCAGTTAGAATGCCAATGTTTGAGCCTACTGCAGGTTTCATGGACGCTAACGCTTTGCCAACGATAAAGAACTCGTTCATGTTCTTTGCGCGAATTACCCCTGTCTTTTCAAATGCTGCATCATAAATTTTATCTGCACCTGCAATTGCGCCTGTGTGTGAGGCTGCTGCACGTGCACCCGCTTCTGAACGGCCTGATTTGATGATAACAATCGGTTTTTTAAGTGAAACTTTTTTTGCCACTTTAAGAAAGTCTTCACCTGATTTAATATCTTCTAGATAAATTAGAATAACATGTGTTTCTTCATCATTAAACAAGTATTCTAAAATGTCTGATTCTGACGCATCACATTTGTTTCCAAAACTGACAAATTTACTAACTCCCATTTGACGACCTGCAAGATAGTCTAGAGCTGCTGAACCAAACGCTCCACTTTGAGTAATCATTGCAATGTTGCCTGATATTGGGCGTGGCGTGCCAACGACTTCTTTGCCAGTAGACAATGTTTTAACTTCTGGTAAAAAGATGCTGTCTACACCTGTTTTAGCGTAAAATACGCCAAGACAGTTAGGACCAAGTACACGTATACCATGTTTTTTAGCTACAGCAATAACTTGCTCTTCAAGTTCATGGTTTCCAACTTCTTTAAAACCTGCGCTGATAATGACTGCAGCCTTGGTTTTTTTGTTACCTGCTTCCTCTAAAACACCTGCAACAGCACCTGATGGAACAATAACAACGATCAAGTCCACATCACCTGGGACTTCGCTTAAAGTTTTATAACATTTGAACCCTGAAAGTTCTTCTTCCTTTGGGTTAATTGGGTAAAGTTCACCTTTAAAGGTGCCTTTTTGTTTATTTGTGACAAAGTTCTCAAAAATAATCGCTCCGGCTTTTCCTTTCCCTTTTGTTGCACCAATTACTGCTACTGCACGAGGGTTAAAGAATGCATCTAATTTTTGTATTGATTCTTCCATGATAATCCCAATCTGTCCTAAAAGTTCTAGGGCTCATTTTTATGCTTTACTACGAAAAAAACAAGACAGCATCAATGATATCATAACCTAAATTTTTAATGGTTTTTTATCACTGTGCCTTCTTACAATAACTATCGGTTTATGTTCAATCTGGCATAGCACATTCCATGTAACCCCATCAAGTGATGTATGAAAACGTGATGCCATATCCCAAACGGTTGCTCCAGATCCAGCGCTACGCGCTCTATCTGCAACATTTGCAATTTTTAACGCTTTCACCGTGTCAAGATGGCGACCTGCAACAGCAAGTGGTGTAGAACTCTCCTTTAATCTTAAAAATTTACCGACCACATATGCTAACAATGCAAACCGACCAAACGAATGTATTCCACTAAGCGGAGCCGGTCGAGGCGTGAAACAAAAATTTCTAAATTTATACGTTTTATCAGTATCAACAATTACAACACAAACCACTTTACCTAAACAACGATATATCTCCCTTTGAATTTGATCTGCTACCTCCTGAACATTTTTCAAAGGTAAACTAACTAACGAATACGGCAAATTCGATCCATCTATAGCTCCTTCTGAACCAAACATTAGTGCCTGTCCAAATCCTGCCCACTCCAACACCATCTGCTTATGCCTGCTACCAAACACCATCGGATATTCACGTAGCCGTTTAAGCAAACGCACCCCAAAATGGCATAACACCCCCAACAAATAACCCCAAACAATACGCATCCAAAAAACCACAAGAAACTTTGCACCAACACTAACATTGATTTTACTCTCATCTACAATATTACCTTGCACGGTAGAGATTGCTTTTTCAGACACAACAACAAAGTCGCCATCCACAACAATATTTGACACGGCACTAACTATGCCTGATAGGTAATCTTCTCTTGGCTTCCAAAATTTCGTAATAATTGCCAGCGTTTTATACTCCGTCATAAACGACACATGATTAACCAAAATTAGGTTTACCAGTAAATAAACTCAATTCAAATACTCCCCTACATACAACAATTAACTCTTTTAATAATTGTAGAATTGACAATGTTGGTAGCGGGGAATAGATTTGAACTATCGATCTCTGGGTATCTCACAGCGTACAATACACTGTTATGAGCCCAGCGGGTTGATCCTGGCTACCCCACCCCGCTACGGATATACAATTTCATTTTTGTAGTCTATTAAACTTCATTGTCAAGTATTAATAGTTTTTTTCTAATACACGGCAAAAACATTTTAGTGTGTAGACTATTACATCACATAGGGCAATATCAATGGATACACCATATTTACATATGCTTTCAAACCCCCAACTTGAGAACCCAATATTTGTTCAAGGACTTCCAGGTTTTGGAAACGTTGGACATATAGCTGCACATTTAATGGTGAAGTTTTTTGATGCAAAACTCTTTGCAGAACTATACGCACCAACTTTTCCTGATTACATTTCAATCACTCCAAAAGGTATTGCATATCTACAGAAATACGACTTTTACTATGCACAAACGGGAAAAAACAATATTGTCATCCTGAGTAGCGATACCCAACCCTCTTTAGACGATGTTGTTGCCCATTATACAACTTGTGATGAAGTTCTAAACTTTGTTGAGTCTTTAGGCTGTAAATTTCTTGTGACTATGGGTGGAGTTCCAATTACTGAAGACAAAGCCGAAATCTTTGTTGCAGCAACCTCAAACAGGCTTGCAACGGAATTCATGGAAAAAGGCGGAGTTATTTATAGTAAAGGCCGAATAATCGGAGGTACAGGTCTAACTTTGGCACTTGCTAAAGAACGTAACATTGATGGTGCCTGTTTATTGGGTACAACTTTAGGGTTTAAAGCTGATAGTGACGCGGGTTTTTTAATTTTTAAATTTTTAATGAATGTTTTAGGTGAAGAGATAAAAGAAGAAATGTTAAAAGAAGACCTAATGCCTGAACAATAGCTCTTGTTGTAAACATGTGCTTCAAAATTTTTGCCTCAGATACCCTAGAGTGCATCATTCAATCAGCTTTTTAGATTCTTCATCGGCGACCTGTTAAGGCATGACGTGTTTTATTAAGCATTCTAAATTCCTGTTTGTTGTTTAAGTATTTTTTTACGTTTTTTGTTTTGGAGGATTTAATGTGGTTTGTCTGGTGTGATTGTTATTTTTTGTTTTTGAATAATTAAATATTTCAAAAGTAGATTTATATGTAGGAAATCCATGTGATATATTTGTGATACATAATGAGGGATTGTGTTCATACAAGGCGATTGCCTTCATGGCGTTTAAAAGTGCATGTGTTAGTGTGAGCTCATTTTTGTTTTGTTATTTAGTATTAGGCGCAAACCTCTTTAGATGTATTTTGTTACTAAACCAAAACCCTATAGGGTGCTCTTTAAAATTTAGGTGAAAAATTTATGGACAAAATAAAATTTGCTATTCCAAAAGGTTCTCTACAAAAAGCAACCTCTGACTTTTTTGCAAAATCAGGATATAAACTTGGTACCATGGAACGTACATACAGGCCTTCATTTAATGATCCGCAAATAGAAATCAAAGTGTTAAGGCCTCAAGAGATCCCTGTGTTTGTAAGCGAAGGTCTACAAGATATAGGTATAACTGGTGAGGATTGGGTAAAAGAAAACCGTGCCGATGTTACAATTCTTCAAAATTTGGAGTATGGAAAAATCCGTCTTGTCATAGCTGTTCCAAAAGATGTTACACAAAAAGACATGAACGAATACATGGAATACATTTGGAGTCAAGGTAAAAACTTTCGTATCAGCACTGAATACCTAAACATTGCCTCCGAATACCTTAAGGCACAGTCAAACTACAAAAAACGTTTCGGCGACCAAGATCCATTACTGGTTACTCCTTGGTGGAAAAAAGGTGACAATCCTAAAGCAAAAATTTTTCTCTCCTTCGGTGCAACTGAAGCTAAACCCCCTGAAAACTCGGATTGTATTATGGATGTAACTGAAACAGGTACAACTATCGAAGCAAATAATCTCAAAATAATTGATACTGTGTTACATTCATCTGCTACTCTGGTCGCTAACAAAAAGGCTCTTGAAGATCCTGAAAAACGTGAAAAAATATATGATATCGTTGCTCTGCTTAAAGGAGTTGTAGATGGACAAAAGCGCATACACATATTTGTTAATGTAAAGAAAGAAAATCTACAAACTTTATTAGTCGAATTACCTTCACTGAAAAATCCTACGATTTCCCCCCTAGCCGATGATACTTGGGTTAGCGTGAACACTGTTATTGAGAAAGACAGCTTGATCGAACTCTTACCAAAAATCCGCAAAATTGCCCAGGGTTTAGTTGTCTATGAGCCTAGACAAGTACTAGCACTAGATGAGATAGCACGGAGAAAAGAATGTCAATGCAACCCCGAATAGTTAAACAGTGGACAACCCAAACTTTACCTCCTAACTGGTTTACGCCACAGCAGGTAGATCAAAAAACTGTTGAATCTCTGGAGGAAACTGTTAAAACTATAGTTAGCCAAGTGCGTAAAGATGGTGATAAGGCGCTTATCGAGTTTGCAGAAAAATTTGATAAAGTAAAACTTTCTTCTAAAACTCTGCTGGTTTCTGCAGACGAAATCCACGAGGCCTACAGTAAAGTTACGCCCCAACAGATAACTGCTTTACAGTTCATAAAGCAGCGTGTTGAAACTTTTCAGAAACAGCAACTTCAATCAGAGAATCAGATAGATACTGAGGGTATAGCAATAAGGACGGTTTTTTGTCCTTTGGAGAGCGTAGGTTGCTATGTACCTGGTGGACAGGCTGCTTATCCGAGTACAGTTGTTATGACCGCGGTGCCAGCCAAAATTGCTGGTGTTAAACGTATCGTCGTGTGTTCCCCTTCAGATGCGGAAGGTAAAGTGAATGCATTGGTTCTTGTGGCATCTGATATTTGTGGTGTGTCTGAAGTTTACAAAGTAGGGGGGGCTCAGGCTATTGCGGCTTTAGCATATGGTACACAAACTATAAAGTCTGTTCGTAAAATTGTTGGACCGGGAAGTAAATATGTAACTGTGGCAAAAGTTTTGGTCTCTACGGATGTTGCTATTGATATGCCTGCTGGCCCAAGTGAAGTGCTGATTTTAGCTGATGAAACTGCCGACCCACGGTTAATAGCGTTTGATATGGTTTCTCAGGCTGAACATGGAACTGATAGCGTTGCAGGTTTAATCACAACTTCTGAACAGTTAGCTGAAGCGGTTCAGAAAAATTTGGTAAACATTATTGCATCTGCAGAACGTAGTGAAAAAATCTTTGAATCTTTGAAAAAATATGGGTTTATAATTACCTGTGATAGTACCGACGAAATGGTAATGTTATCTAACCAGTTTGCGCCTGAACACTTGGAAGTTATAACTAAAAATGCCAAAAATCTCTATGAAAATTTGGTTGCTGGATTAATTCTTCTCGGCCCTTATAGCCCAGTATCACTTAGTGATTACGCAAGTGGAACTAATCATGTTTTACCGACAGGAACGTTTGCCCAGTCTTTTTCAGCTTTGAGTGTGTTTGATTTTTTACGCCGAGTCAGCATAGTGGAGTGTTCTAAAACCGGTTTGGAGAAAGTTAAGGATAATGTCAAAGTACTTGCTGATGCTGAGAACCTTCCTAATCATTACAAAGCAATAGCTGCGAGGTTTCCCGAATGAGTGCATTGTCATACCGTAGTTGGATCGAACAAAAAAAATTGAAACTACAAACACTAAACTGTTACTCCGCCGGTATTACACCTGAAAATTTAGCGCAACAGCTAGGCGCTCACATCTCTAAAATTGTAAAGTTGAACTTTAATGAAAACCTCTTCATCGACCGTAACCGTCAAACACTGTTGCTCAAACAAATCGCTGACGAGATTGACTTACGTATGTACCCTGAAGATGAAGTGCCCAAACTGACCAAAAAATTAGCGGAATACCTGAACATTCCCAAAGAATACATAACTGTCGGCAATGCAAGTGATGAGTTACTAGACCGCATTATACGTCTATTCATAGATAAAAATGATGCTGCAGTTTCCTTTTCACCATCTTTTACTATTCCACAATTATGTGTAAAGCGACAAGGTGGCGAATATCTAACAATACCACTAAAAAATGATTTCCAACTCGATGTACCAACAATGATCTCTGCCTTCTCCGAAAAAACCCGTCTACTCTACATATGCTCTCCTAACAACCCTACTAGTAATCAAATGAAACCCCAAGATATTGAAACATTAACTACGAATTTTCCCGGTATTGTTATCTTAGATGAGGCGTACAGCGAATTTGCCGATTATTCATTTGCATCCCGTATACATGAATTCCCAAACATGATTATCCTGCGAACTTTTTCCAAAGCATTCGGTCTTGCAATGTTACGACTTGGTTATACAATTGCCAACCCTGAACTCACAGAGATTTTAACAAAAAAAGCACCTCTACCATATCCAGTAAGTGGGTTTACCATTCAAATGGGTGTCAAAATGCTGGAAAACATAGACATCATGCAATCTGCCGTTACACGTCTTAAAGTGGAGCGGGAAAAACTCATAAATGCACTAAACCAAATAAAAGGTATACAAGCCTTTAGTTCACACGCTGACTTTGTGCTCATTAACACAGTTTTACCTGTGGATTTGGTGTATGAAAAACTGCTTAAGCGTGGCGTTATGCTTAAAAAATGGGGTAAGATTTTACAGTATGATAACTGCTTCCGTGTAACTGTAGGTTTACCTGAAATTAACGCTAAATTAATCAAAGTATTAAAACAAATAAATGAGGAATAAACGTGCGAATTGAAGAAATTTACCGTAAAACCAGAGAAACTGAAGTAAAAGTAAAAGTGAATCTCGATGGTGAAGGTAAAGCAGTTATTGATTCAGGCGTGCCCTTTCTTGATCACATGCTAGCCAGCTTTGCTACACACAGCTTAATTGATATTGTCGCTAGTGTAAAAGGCGATTTAGTTCATCATTGTATAGAAGATCTAGCGATTGGTTTAGGCGAAGCTCTGAACAAAGCGTTGGGTACTCGCATAGGTATTACTCGGTTTGGTAACGCTATTACCCCCATGGATTGCTCAATAGCCTTTGCGGCTGTTGACTTGGTTAAACGTCCTTACTTCAAAATTGATCTCAAGTTTAGAGGTAAGAAGATAGAAGAAATGCAAACTGAAGACATTAACCATTTTTATGAATCTTTAACTAACTCGTTACAGGCTAACATTCACATGTTTATAATGTATGGTAGCAATGATCACCATAAAGCTGAAGCTGCAACTAAAGCTCTAGCTTTGTCGTTGCGTCAAGCAGTTACAGCTGATTTACGTCGTAAGGGTGTACCTAGTTCTAAGGGAGTGATTTAATGCAAAAAACTGTTATTTTTGATTACGGAGTAGACGTTTTAAGTCTTGAAGAGACTTTAGAAAAAGTTGAAATGGGTGTTTATGTTGGAACTTCACCAAATTTAATGGAAGATGTTGTTATACCACTTTATAGTGTAGGTACTTTTACGTCTGCTATAAAAAGACCTTCTGCATTTTTTGATGGTGTAACGGAATATGCCTTTGTGTTTTCGTTTTATACAGAGTTTGTTGAGGCAAGTGTTATGTGTGATAGAACTATGTATTGTGTAACTTTTTCGTCTGTGGCTGTTAATAATGTTGTGGGTAGTATTCAGTTTTATCCTGAGATGTCTGGTGATGTTGATTTGCAGTTTTTACGTAATTTTATTAGATTAGTCGCGAGGTAATTGATATGCAGTTGATTCCGGCTATCGATTTAATGAATAGTAAGATTGTGCGTTTGTCACAGGGCGTGGCCGAGTCTGTTAAGGTTTATGAGCAGTTTGGCGGGCCTGTGGAGGTGGCGAAGCGTTGGCGGGATGAGGGTGCAGGTAAGCTTCATCTTATTGATCTTGATGCCGCATTTGGTCAGGGTAATAATCATTCTATTATTACTGAAATTGCTAAGAATATTCGTTTGCCTATTCAGGTTGGTGGAGGTATACGTAGTTTTGAGGTTGCTGAGGCGCTTTTTAGTACTGGTGTTACTCAGGTGATGTTGGGGTCGTTGGCGTTTAAGGATTTTTCTGTTGTGACACGTTTGCAAGACAAGTTTGGTAAAGATTCCGTGATTGTTGCTCTCGATAACAAGAATGGTTGGGTGATGATTGATGGTTGGCGTACAGCGACTAATCTGACTTTGTCGGTTGCGCTTGATAAATTTATCTCATTGGGAGTGAGACGTTTCTTGGTTACTTCGATTGATAATGATGGCTTGCTTGATGGCCCTGATCTTGAGGCTTTTAAGGATGCTGTTAACTGTTCTGGCGCTAAAATTTTGGCTGCTGGTGGCATAGGTAGTATAGATGACCTTGTTAATCTTAGTAAAATTGGGGTGGAAGGTGCTGTGATTGGCAAAGCACTTTATGAGGGACGGTTTACATTAAAACAGGCTATCCAAAAGTTAGGAGTTTAGAATGTATATGACGAGTGTAAAACGTATTATTCCGTGTTTAGATGTTAATCATGGTAAAGTAGTTAAAGGAGTTAATTTTCTGCATCTTAAACACGTTGGTGATCCCGTAGAGTTGGCAAAACGCTATTGTGATGAGGGAGCTGATGAACTTGTTTTTTTGGATATAACGGCTTCTCATGAGAAACGCGATATCATGCGACAATATGTGGAAGCAGTAGCTAACGAAATAAACATGCCCTTCACAGTGGGTGGTGGAATTCGTAATGTAGATGATGCTAGAAATGTTCTGTGTAGTGGTGCTAACAAAGTTTCAGTTAACACTGCAGCTGTAGAAAACCCAAAGATGATTACCGAGTTGGCCAATGTTTTTGGACGACAATGTGTAGTTGCTGCTATTGATGCTAAACGTAACTTGAAGCCCTCTGCAGATAAAGTAACTGTCCAAACAGCTGAGGGACCTGTGTGGTTTGAGGTTACAACTTATGGCGGAAGAACTCATACAGGTATTGATGCTGTTGCGTGGGCAATAGAGGCTGAAAAGTTAGGCGCAGGTGAATTTCTTGTAACGTCTATGGATAAGGATGGTGCCGAAAGTGGTTTTGACATCGAGCTTACTCGTGCTATAGCTGAGCATGTGCACGTTCCTGTTATCGCAAGTGGTGGAGCAGGATTGCCCCAACATTTTGTTGACGTTTTAACTGAGGGTAAAGCAGATGCGGCGTTAGCTGCTTCAGTATTTCACTATAACAAATACCCTATTCCATTGGTAAAAAATTATCTGTGTAAAGCGGGAGTAACAGTAAGACAATGACTTCCTCTGAGCTACTTACAAAACTTGATTTTAATAAAAACAACGGTTTAATCCCTGTAATAGTTCAAGATGTAAACACCAAAACCGTTTTAATGCTTGCATATACAAACAGAGAAGCATTGGACTTGACTATGAAAACTGGAAAAGCAACATACTGGAGTCGCTCACGTAACGAAATATGGGTTAAAGGTGAAACCAGTGGTCATACACAGCAAATTATCGAAATCTCTGCAGACTGCGACTACGACACACTACTCTACATGGTTGACCAAAAAAATAATGCATGTCACACTGGCTCATACAGTTGCTTCTTTAACAAACTACAATAGCCAACCAAATTTCCACTTTTTGCTTTTTACAACAAATTAACTAGCATTGACATGTGCATCTGTAGCGTTTAATTGTTATGGGGACTTAGTGGCGCGCCTTATTTCAGGCGGCAAACAAGAGATATTATTACCGCAAAAACCATTCCATAAATAACAAATTTATTGAGAAGGTTTTTTCGTTGGTTTATTTGGACAAGTTTTTAACATTTTTACATTTGTTTAAGGCTACAACAAACATCTACCTACCGTAGTAGTTGTACGAGGGGGTGAAATCTTTGAACGTGGTGTATTTTGGGAATGTAGTGTAAAAACGCTTTTTTGTAACTGGACTTATATGTATATAATTCTGTGTTTTATACATTAGATTTGATTATTTAACAAGCATTCATGGCGTATTTTTCAAAATCCTACGTGCCGCAGGAATTTACCCACATAGTACAATTCAAGCGAGATTTTAGGATAAAACTGATGAAAACAACACACACCACAAAACGTACATGTTACTTATGGACGTATGTTTTTTTCCATACATCCATAATTAACGTGCAAGTTTGTGAGCCAAGTTTTTCGAGGTAATTGATAGCTTGTAGGAATGTTGTTGAATTGGTTCTTGTTGCATCAATTTTACAGGTCTACTACAGTTCAGATAATTGTGAACACACTTCAGAATTTGTATGTTAATTATGGATACATGATTTTTTTAAAAAAATAGTATTAACTTTTAGATGTTGTTGTACATTTTGTCGTTAGTGTATTTGCCTGTGTCTATTTCTTTTTCTATTTCTTTTAGTAGCAGTATGCGTTTAAATGTTGGTGGATGTGTTGCGAACATGCTGTTTAGCCGTGTCCATGTGTCGTGTGCTTCTTTTTCCATTGCTAATTGGAGTTCGTGCTCGTCAAGTACGCCGTCTTTGTCTAGGTCGTACTCGTTTTTGTTTTCTATTATGCGTTTTATTTCTTGTTTTGCTGTTGCTGGATCTCCAATATAAAATGCTCTTGCTCCTTCAGGTGCTTTTGGAGAAATTGATAGACCGTAGGTGATTTTAGCTAAAGCACTTCCTAAGTCGTGGGGTGAATTAGTAGTATATGCTGCAAAGGTATCTGCAAAATGTTCTCGTAGTCTGCTAAGTCGTCTAACAATTAGAAAAGTTATAATGTAGACAAGATATGATATTGCTCCTATGGCCATTATGATTAGTATAATTGCGGCGCCGCCATCATTTTTTCCTCCACTGCTCCTTTTTTTTGCTCCTCCACCACCACTAATGCCTATAAGAAAACCTGAACGGAGAGTGACTTGTGCAATCATGTATGCAATTAGTGGTAATGTTGAAAGAATTGTCATTATGACGTAGTCTTTGTGTTTAATGTGACCTAATTCATGTGCTATTACTCCACGGATTTCATTTTGATTAAGTTGTTGTAATAAACCTTCATGGACAGCTAAAGTGGCACCTTTAGTGGTTCTGCCAAAAGTAAAAGCGTTAGGCGTATTATTAGGTACTATTGCAAGTTTAGGCATAGGTAAACCGCTCTTATCTGCCAATTCCTTTACAGTACTTTCAAGCCAAGGCGACTCACCTGGTTTAATATACTTTAGTTTAGTTGTCATAGACACAATTCCTGGTCCAATTGCAAACTGAATTAAAATAAACACAGCTGAACCACCAAATGCAATTAAAAACATAGTTAACCAATCAAAATTTAGTATGTACATTATTGCAAATACGAAAAGTCCAAATATGAATACTGAAAGAAAAACTGATGTTGCCATTGCAGTCTTTAACTGGGATAGATTTGCCACGACTACTCTCCTACCTAATAACAGTCACAAACAAACAAATAAAGAATTAAGTCTTTCCCAGAACAAAAGAGTACATCCATTTAATGAGTCTACAAAAACTGTTTTTTACACTATTGCTTGTTTCTTGTATTACTGAAGAACTATTATGTACTATTTGATTTTTTGCTCATTTGAGACGGCAAAAAGTTAGATGGGATAGGCTCCACATATCCTGCAGAACTGTATTCTTGTTTTTACGTGACCTTTGCACTGTGGACATGTTTTTGTACTGTTGTTTGAATCTGAAAAAACTTCCATTGGTTTGCCAAATATTTTTCTGAAAGCTTCATAGTAAAGTAATTGCTCTTTATCGCGAATTTGCACGTTATCTTCTTCAAGTACATTTTTTCTCTTTTCTGTAAATTCAATGTCAGTGTATTGTTCTTGCAGAATAGTGTTTAATGCAGCTGTTCCTGTTCCTGTTTCAAGGGGCGTTTTAGGTCTCCACACAACTTCTTTAGGCAAGTCCTCTTCGTAGGCTTTACGTAGAATCCATTTACTATATTTTTCATTGTTGTACATGTTTATTTTAATTTTTAACGGCAGTTTTTTCGCCCAATCCATAAACACAGAGTCAAGATACGGCTGTTTTACTTCTATTCCTAACACTTTTGACAATGGTATACTACTAAAACCCATTTCTGCCCACATGTCTAATTGTTTTTTGCCAAATTCTTCTTCTGAGAGATGAAACTGCCATGGATAACCAAAAAGTTCGTCTAAACCATCACCAGTAAAAATTTTGGACAAGCCTTGGTCTTTTAGACAGGTTAAGCCTATGTAAATGGCCATGCTATTTCTTATGTCCATGGGGTCAAAGGTTCTTAATGCTTTAACCACTTTAGATACATTTTCTAAAGCTTCTTCTACGTCAAAAACGCGGGTTTGGTGATTTTTGAGTTTTAAAAATTCAACCATTTTTTTGACGTATTGTGTGTCTTTAGGATCGCCTTGTTCAAATGCTATAGTTAATGTTGGAATGTTCGGTTTGTATTTTATTGCTTCATAGGCAATAATTGAAGTGTCTGTTCCAGCAGAGAATAATATACTATCTCCAAAATTGTTTTTGATAACTCTCTTAATTATATCTTTAGTTTCTGGGATAAAACGGAAATATTCTTTTTGGTCAAGCGACATCTTATTCTTCATAAACCTTCTTCATGCTTTATTTAAGGTTATCCACATGATGTTGGAACTATCTTTTCCCAAAAGTATGTCCTTTTTTTCTTTGGTTTTTTCATAGATGTTCTCCGTTTAATAATTTGTTTGCTTGCCACATCCAGACTTCAGAGGGCATTTTTCTAATAAATGCCTGATTAGACGTTTCAGCGTAATGCATATTAAAACTCCCATGCATCCGATCATTATACCAACCAATCAACTTATCCAAAAAATCAAATCTGACTCGATGATGTCCATAGAAATCAAACCATTTCTCCATTTTACCATTAATTTGACGAGTGATTCACTCCACAAAGAAGCTGCTTAACACCTTCAGAATTTAGAAAAACCTCAAACGTATGCTCCGCATAATCGTGCTTATCACGTTTTACACTATAAAACTGTGTTCCATGATCACAAATACACTCTCTTATACGTAAATTGTAACTATCTTTACAATTACCTAAAGCATTCTTTAACAGTAAAACTGAATTTTCTGCCGTAGCATTACTAAATTCGCCACCTGCAAGAATCTTTCTTGACGCATCATCAAGTACAACACACAACTGCATACCTAAAACAGCTTTGCTTACATGCCAATCCATATGTACTGCTGAAAGAGACTGTTCCCGTTCATAGCGAATCCAAGGTTTACGTCTTTTCTGCTTACTTTCTTGTTTCTTTGCATAGCCTTTCTGGCACATGATCTTGTATAGTGTTGTAAGGTATTTGCTGTTTTTGTTCTATGCGGATTATTTCTTCAAGGAACCGGTTTAGTGATGTTTTTTCCATGCTGTCTCTACCATTCCGCTCCATTGGATTGAAGTTGGTTTTCTTGGTCGACCCATTTTGGGTTTTGAAATTTTTAGGGTATGTCTATATTTAGTGCATAGTCTTCGGAAGTGGCGTATTGAGATTCCAAGATAATTTGCAAGCCACTTCTGTGACTCTTTTCTCTGATGAAACTGCTTTAAGCACCATAATAGTTTCTTTTCATCCTTCAACTTCCGCATACATGATACGGGCTTTATATAGAGGACATACTTTCGGGAAAAGATAACATGATGTTGGAACTAAAAAATATAGTAGACACACGATAGTATAAACACTAGTTTTGACCATATTGGATGTATTGCGTAAAAAAAACATTATCATTTTATATAGGCTATCATTTTATATAGGCTATAAAATATTTAGTTTATCAACTAAAAATATGCAGGCTTAATAGAATGAAACAATATATTCTGCCTAACTCTGCTGCAAAAATCGTAAAAAAAGACAATATAGTCGCCATAATAAGTGATATTCCTTTAACAGTTCTTAGTTCGGGTATTTACAACGGTGGCTACAAAAAAGTTAATGCCATTCTAAATGTTTCTGTGCCTAACAATTATAGTGATACACATCTTCACGATGACCCGATGAATTTAATCTATGACGCACAAAAAAACCTGCAAATCTCAAATGATTATGTTGCTATGATCACTGCAGCAAAAATTCAAAACCTCTCTATGACGACTCGCCAACTTGGTGACATAACTGTGACCGTCATAGCTACTGCTGGATGGCGACACGGTGAATCTGCTGGTGAATCTATATCAAACAAACATTATACATCTGGAACAATCAACATAATGGTTTTCTTAAATGCAAATCCAACAGATAGTTGTCTTGTTAGCTTATTTCTAACCGCAACAGAGGCTAAAACTGCTGCAATGAATGACTATGATGTACGTAGTAGATATAGCGGTGATATTGCAACTGGAACTATAACTGATAGTTTGTCTGTTGCCGTAACTGGACAAGGTGAGAAAGTTGAACTTGGTGGTCCCGCCTCAGTTGTTGGACAACTTGTGGCTAGTGCGATACGACAAGTAGTTAAGGAAGCAGCTGATAAACAGGAAGGACCTCATAAAGGTCGAACATTGATTCGGCGACTTTCAGAGCGTCATTTATCAATAGAGTGTTTGGCTGCTGAGTTTTCAAAAATTCACGTTTTTGGGGATCAAAAAGCAATTGTTTCTTTGTTAACACGAATCTTAACATCTGATTCATTTTCTGCGATGTTTTTATTGGCTGCTACTAAATTGGATGATGATTTCAAAAAAGGTTTACTCCCTGACGAATTTGGTGATGTAACTTTGCTAAGTAAGAAATTTGGTTGCTTAATTTTTAAACAAGCTAAACAAGATGATATCTTTGATCTTTCAGAGATTAACTTACCGCCTTTTACTAAACAGGCGGTGTTTTCTATACTTCAAATTTTCTCATCTAAAAATTGTTAACATTCTTGTTTCCGTTATTTGTTGTTCTATTTGTTTTTGTCTTCTCTGTTTTTTAGTACGAATGAACTCACTGCTAGAATTATTGTGATGATGCTTAGTGAGATTGTTATTGACAAAAAGTTTAATCCTATGAATGTGAGCCCTAGAAATAATCCTGTTATACCTGTTATGCCAAAACTTAGGGCTACGCTCAATACTGTTTCTTCGATGATGTCTATTTTGTCTTTTTTTCTGAATCTGAAGAGTATGTTAACTAGACAGTTTCCTGGTATGAAAAATACAAAAATGATGGATAATGCCACGCGTAGATATCCAAGTGCTGAATCAGCCGGTATACAGTAAGTGGCAAACATAGTTAGGCATGTGATTAGTACAATTATTGATATCCATCGAAGAGATTTCATAGTTATTATAATGTATTTGCTTAAATAAAAATGAACGCTTCTTGTTAAATAAAAATAGAGAAAAGAAAGATGTTAGGCAAACATCTTGAATATTGGATGGCTCTCAATATCGACTGGTTGTGTTTCAAAGTCTGCCGCTGCAGAGGCGATGTATGTATCAACAACTGCGGTTGCTGGGAAGACCCATTCAGCTTGTTCAGCTGGACCAAACATTAACCAGTTAGCACCCATAACTTGCAAAATTGCGTTAGTTGCTGTGACTGTGCCTTTTCGGAATTCTTTTGCAATGTTAGCTTTTACCCATCCCATGGTTGTGACAACATTGCCACTGCCTGTGCCTACAGGATGGCCATATTTTTCTTTCATCATCGGAAAAGCTACAACAGAGCTTCCCATGTCTGGTTGGAAAGCTGGCATAGATGTGTCAACAAGTGGTTTTGTAATTCCGCCTTTTGCTGCTAGTGCTAATGCTTCTTCGACGACATTCATTCTGCCTGCAAGAGTTGTGTCATGTGGGTCGTCTGCAAGAACAATCGACATTTTAATACCACTTTCTTTTAGATTTGCCAACTCGTCATCCTTTACTCCTTTATAGACAGAGTTGTAGAAACATCTATCTTGTAGACCCATCTCTTTTGCGATTTTTGCTGCTGCCATACGTGTTCTTGGACTCATAGCATCAAGCATGAGTGGGACGTCAGTGTTCGCGGAGACGAAATCAAAATATTCCCTGAATGCGGTTTCTGTTGTGCCGACAATATCAAGAGCAAAAGGTACGCCGGAGATGTCGCTTTGTACTTGGCATCTGTTTATGATGTCTTCTGCAGCCTTTGCGTCGAAAATACCTTTATTTGCATCTGAAACCATTTTCTGACCAAGCCAGAAAATAGATCCAATAAGAAATGTTGGTAGTTCACCTGGTTGGCCACCAACTTTTACTTTTCCGATCTCATAGATTTTTTGTGGGGTACTAAATTTTCGCATGTTGCCTCATCAGCTAACGTTTATTTTTTTAATGCTTTTTTGGCTAATTCTGGAGCTTCTTCTTTGTTTTTGCCGAAGAGTGCGCCAAATGCGTCTGCATCTTCTTTTTTGACTGCTGCTCCACCCATAATTATGCCAATTTTGTCTTTGAGACCTGCTGCTTTGAGTGCTTCATCTAGTTTTGCTAAGTTATTTTTTGCTGGTACAGTGTTGATTGATAATGCAATAATGTCTGCTTTGTTTTCTTTTGCTTTGTCAACGAAGACTTGTGGTGGGGCGCTTTTTCCAGCATCAATTGTTTTGAATCCTGCACGTTTTAGTGATTTGCGTACTGCTTCTTTTGCTGTGTCATGCATGTCTGGTTCAATGTTTCCGATTACTACGACACCTAATGGATTTTCTGGTTCTGGAGGTTCTTTTTCCATCATAGATTTAATAAAGGACATATAAACACCTGTTTTAGTTTTATGTAAGCTTTTTTATACTCGAGATTAATATTTAAACTTTAACTCTATATAGTGATGTACGTTTAAAAATATAGTGCCGTGTAATTGAGGTTAACATATGATTAAAGCTACAAACAAGTATATAGCGTTGGTTTTCGTAATTTTTGCTTTTGCTTTTCTGTATCGTTTTCTGCTAATGACACATGGTACATATCCTTCTGGTGCTGACATTGGTTTGCACAATAGTGTAGTTCACTCAATATTAAATCAAGGTAGTAACGTTGATTTTCTTTATAATTATTATCATATGGGTGGCGGTTTATCTCTAACTTTTCCAGGGTATCATATTTTTGTTGCTCAGTTAATGTTGTTAACGGGTTTGACTGAGTATTTAGTACATACATTAGTTGTCTCTTTATTTTCATCTGTGATTGTGTTGGTTTCCTACCTTGTAACGCGAGTTGTTTGGAAGGAGTCTGTTGCATTGGTGGTTGCTTTCCTTGTAGCGATTTCACGGTTTGATTTCGAAATGCTGTTTTGGGGTGGCTATCCTAATGTTGTTACGCTTTTACTTATTCCTGTTACGTTTTATCTTTATATTCAGAAGAATCGTTTTTCAAGAATTCCTTTTTATGTTTCAACTTCTTTGTTGGTTGGTTCAATATTTATATCTCATTCGTTGAGTAGTGTTATGTTTGTATGCATACTATTTTCTGTAATTTTCTGTGGTTTAGTTTTTGGTCAAAAAATTGGAACTACACGATTTGGGTTATTGCGTTGGTTGTTGCCTGTGGGTTTTGGTGCTTTGCTTGTGTCTCCATATCTAGTGCAAATTATTCCTGCGTATTTGGCGAATCCAACGAATGCTGAAATTAATCAGGCAACGGCAACGACGCGTATTTTGCCTCTGGAGCTTATTTTACCGCTTTTTATAATTGTGG
>JAITMO010000073.1 GCA_031277345.1 Candidatus Bathycorpusculum soli | reverse complement strand
GGTTGTTGTTTTGTGTTTTGTTGAAGTGAGGAGTGTTTTTGTTATAGTTTTTGTTAAAAAGTTAAGCGCGTATAGTTAGTTTTGTGTGCCTATAACATATGTCGTTTTTCATCATTTTTCTGTGGGTCAAGTTAAGACTAATGAGTATGTGGATAATCCCGTAGGTAGGAGCAGGTGATGCAGAAAATGCGTTAGATGTGTGCCGCCTTAGACCTGTAGTGTTTGTGGTATTAATTGTGTTATAGCTCTTTTTCTGAATTTACGCGGCATATTTATTGGTAACCAATCGTGGTTATTTTAGCTGCTATATAAGTACTATGGTTTGGGTAGGTTTGTTAGCTAATGATATCAAATCCCTTTACACTCTTCTATTCTATTGTATTGTTGCTATTTTTTATGTGGTTACAAAAGTACACAATAGCTTCTCTTCCTAAGTGTGACGTTAGGTTAGGTTTTTTTGTGAAATACCAATTGTTGTTGTGATTGTTATTAATGTTATAAGTCTTATTTTTCTTGGTAAAAGTTGTATAAAGAAAATTTTTCACTCTTTACTATTGGCGACTGTGTTGATAGCGTTTTTATTGTTGTTTTTTCACTACAAAACATACTCTACTTGTGTAGATCAAATGGTTTTATGTGACGATTATTCAGACTCTGATGTGTAAAGTCAAAAGGTGTTTTAAATCAAAAAGACAAAAAATATAGTAAGGCAACAATACCAAACTTTTCAAAACAGAAAAAAGCATGTGGAAAACACATTTCCACAGGCTTTCAATAAGTTAATATCTTAACCGAGCATTTTCTTGAGGTCGGCTTCTGGCGTTGAAATGGGTGTGAGGTTGAACTTCTCAACAAGAGTGTTCAGAATATTGGCTGAGATAAACGCGGGTAGGCTCGGCCCAATGTAGATGTTTTTGATGCCAAGCGCCAACAGTGTCAGCAGTATGCAGACCGCTTTCTGCTCATACCATGACAGCACCAATGTCAACGGTAATTCATTCACGTCACAACTAAAGGCTTCGGAGAGAGCGACGGCAACTTTAATCGCGCTGTATGCGTCGTTGCATTGTCCCATGTCCATGATACGGGGCAAGCCACCGATTTCGCCGATGTCGAGGTCGTTGAAACGGTATTTACCGCAGGCAAGGGTGAGAACAACGGTATCTTTTGGGGTCTGCTTTACAAACTCTGTGTAGTAGTTTCTGTCCGGTCTCGCGCCGTCACAGCCACCAACGAGAAAGAAATGCCTTATCGTTCCGGCTTTTACAGCTTCGATAACTTTGTCGGCAACTGACAACACAGTATCTTTCGCAAAACCGGTGGTCAGCGTATCGCCGCCGTTGATTCCGGTCATTTTACGCAGTTCTTTGTAGCCACCAAGTTCTAATGCCTTGTTAATGACCGGTGAAAAGTCCTTGTCGCTGCCAATGTGCGCCATACCAGAATAAGTCACCACAGATGTCGTGAAAACTCTGTCGGCATAACTCGGCTTCGGTGGCATGAGGCAGTTTGTCGTGAACAGGACGGGTGCGGGGATATTCTCAAATTCACGCTGTTGGTTTTGCCAAGCCGTCCCGAAATTGCCCTTGAGGTGCGTATACTTTTTCAATGCGGGATAACCGTGTGCGGGTAGCATTTCGCTGTGCGTGTAGACATTGATTCCCTCGCCCTCGGTCTGCTCTAAAAGCAGTTTGAGGTCATGCAAATCGTGACCCGATATGACGATAAACGCGCCGGGTTCAATGTTACAGTTTACCTTTGTGGGTACAGGATTCCCATATGCGCCGGTATTGACTTCGTTGAGTAGTTCCATACACCGCAGATTGACCTCGCCAAGTTCCATAAGGAGCGTGAATAGTTCATCGGCGGGTTTATCTTCTCCAATAGCAAACAATCCTTTGTAGATGAAAGCGTTTACCTTTTCATCAACCTTGCCGAGAATATAAGCGTGATGAGCATAAGCCGCCATGCCTCGCAATCCGAACAACAATAACGACTTTAGGGAGCGAATGTCCTCGTTATCCCCCCAAAGTCGCGTTATGTCGTAGGTATTGTTTCTCAGACATTGTGAAGCGCAGTTGTCGCATTTCGGTACGAGTTTTTCTTTTTCCGCTTTAACAATTTCAATCTGTTTGCGGATGGTTTCATCGTCAAAGCTCACATTGGTTACGGTAGTAAACAAGCCGCTAATTACCGCCTTGTTGGTATTTTCGGACGGCACGTTACCGTTCGTGGCTCGCGCAAGCTCGATAAGCTCCCCGGTAAGTTTGTCTTGCAGATTAGCGGTATCGGCTTTTTTGCCACATACGCCACCTGCCGTACAGGCCGTCCCTTTAGCGGTCTGCTCGCATTGGAAACAAAACATTGTGTTCATAATTTTCTCCTCTTGCCGTTTTGGCGTGAAATGTATGTGGTTAATCCTCGCATATTAACACATCGGTCGAAATAGTCGTCACCTGCAGAATCATTTTCCACAGTTTTGGAGCGCAGTTTTTACAGAGTTTTCAATGCCGTCACAACAAGGCAATTTCATACGGACAACCGTCACGGATTTTATGTCGTTCTGTTTTAGAATAGTGGTCAACTTATCGGAATAATCCCATTGTTAAGTTTCGGGTAGCCGATATTTGTAACCTTGTTTCATATAAACCCATTGTGGAAGTTGCTGTAGGTGTAAGTGGCGCAGTCTGCCACAACAAGCAGATGTGCGTTTTTGAAATATGGTGTATTCGACGGTACAAGTTTAATCTGTGTTGGCCATTGGTTTATGTGTGTTTTCACAGTCGACGCGCTTTTGGACACGCTTCGTCTGTCCTTTTACGTTTGATGGTTTTGGAGTGCGTGCCGGGCAACCGCAAACCAGTGTTTCCGATTGCCTGTTTTCCATGTTGGCTTTCACGGCGGTTTCGTCATACTCTACCACTCATGTTCCTCAAAGCTGATTCTCCTATCGGGCAACAGGATTTCGGTGTACACAACACCACTGCGGTACGTGTGGTCATGCATCATTTTAGCGCCTTTATCCTGTAGTTTTTCACTCGACCGATAGGCCGCTTTTTCCACAGCGCGCAATTTCTCACCCGTGCGGTACGCTGACACGTCGATCGCCGAGCGTTCCGACTCTCTGCCGATAATGTTTACTCTTAAATAATAAATAGCCACTACAAACACACCTCCACAAAACAGTTTATGTTTGCCTGCTTGTTTTGTGTGCTACATTCCGCAGGAATGTGTACTTGCGCCCTTCTGATTGGTGTTGGTACATTTTTGGGAGCACGGAGAGTTTGGATTTTGTTAAAGTAAAGAACAACTTTGAGAGACGAAAATGTCTGAATAAAAAAGGAGTGTGCAAAAGTCACTTTGCTACACTCCTATGAAAATTTCTATTATTGTGTTACAATAAAGTCGGAAAAATCTTGTGTGATATCTGTTTGGGGTACTGTCTCCCTTTTGGTTCACTGATATGTTTCTTTGTTTACCTTTTGTTTTCTTTTCTTTTATAGGACTTGGTGACTGTTTATCCGAAACAAAAATTAAGTTTAGAAACATTTCTATAACTAATTCTTGAGTGTTACTAAATGATCTGCCTATATACCAAAAATATCCATGGTACTTGGTTTGCTGTGGCTTGTGCTGGACAGCAAGTTGTTGCTACGTCTTTTGCTGATTTTGAACAAAAAGCCCTAAACAGTCTGCTTAGCAACATTCCCTTTAATGTACCATTCCAGATGGTTCCTTTTCCATCTTTATACGCAAAAGATGTGTTTGTTTTGATGAACGATATTTTTGAGGGAAAAGATGTTGATGTGGTTTTTAATCTCGCAACTGATAATCTGCCAAAATATACTACACGTGTTCTTAAAGTGGTTATGCAGATTCCAACGGGATATGTCACATCTTATGGTGCAGTTGCTAAGTCGGTTGGTGGCGGTCCACGGGCAGTTGGTAATGTTATGGCTGGCAACATTTTTGTTCCTTTGGTTCCCTGTCATCGTGTTGTTAAAACCGATTTTTCTTTAGGTGGTTATGGTGGCGGTTTGAAAATAAAATATCAACTACTTACCAAAGAAAAACGGGGATACTCTGAACCTAAAGCTGTTGTGCTTAGTGATGGTGAGATATTGCAGGTTTACCCTGTTGAGGTAACTTTAGATAGTGTTGGTCGGTTTTAAATTTTTTAACATTTATTTCGGTATTTACTTTTTTTATGTTATTTTACAGGTATTTTCTTTGTTTATTGTTTAGTAAAGAAACCTTTACAGAGTTTTGTCAGTATTTCTTTACGAAAATGCTTTTACACGTTTTCGTGACTGATATTTTTGGGAATGACTGATGAGAAAAATTAATGTTTCAAGTTTAGTCTTAGCTTCTCATAGAATGGATCTTAGCTTGGTAAATACTTATAGTGCCTGTAGAATTTTTCCAGATAATTGGAGGTCGTAAACATGGTTGTTAATTTGTTATCCTCAACGATGTCTAGTCCTCAAGATCCCTCTCAAAACCTTAAAAATCTTGAAGACATGTGTAAACGCTGTTCGCCTATAACAACAATTCAATGTATCAGCTTATGTCGCTTTTATAAACTAAAAAACGAATTACGCAATCTCCGAAATATTATGGATAATCCAAATTATACAACAGACTTCTTCAATGTTCTCAAAAACACCACAAGACTATGTGTGCTTCAAACAATTGCTAGCGGTAAATGTACTATTGCTAAAATCCGTCAAGAACTACAAAACACTGGGGCTAATTATAGTCAATATTCAATAAGCGAAGACTACATTCAACCTTTAATAACAACTGGATTGATAACTGAATCATTAGGTAAATACAGTCTTACTCTATTTGGTGCTTGTATAAACGACTTGCTTGATAACTTTAAAGATTTCATCCAAAAACTACCGGCACAATCTGAATGTTACGAAGAAAAACTTATCCAAATGCTGCTCTCAGGGCCAAAAACCAGTAAAGAAATATATCAAACAATTTCGCCCAAAATAACTTCCAGAGTACTCAAACGCTTAGCCCATTCAAACTTGATCAATACACCCCAAGACCGTAGCCATATATTCTTTTATAAATCAAAACGAAATCCTAATCTTGAAAAACTAACTGATTCAGAACTGAAAGTCTACCAAGCAATCCCAGACGAAGGTATAGTTGCTGACAAACTGGCAAAACGTGTATGTCTCTCTCAACGTCGAATTTACAACCACATACGACATCTAAAAGGCAAAAAACTCGTATTCATAAGAAATATTCCACTAACCTACACTCTAACTTTTGATGGACAAAAATTAGCTGTTATACTGCAAAACCTATCTCAAAAAGTAGAAGAAACTTGGGCGTTTGCTGAATGTATGTCACAACCTCCAGTGGTTTACTCAACAAATATTACTACATAACACAAAGGTGTAAAACATTTGGAAGACGCTAACGAATTTGTTTTTGTTTTACTCTCACGAGTAGAAGAACACCGTAAAAAAGAACTCGCCGAAGCCCTAAAAAAATTAGGTTCCATAAATGAACACCAAGAAAAAATTGTAAGTGACTTAACAAGTAAACTTTTAGGAAAACTATTCCAACATGTGATAGAAAACATCCGCATCGCCACTTCAAACAATGAAGATAAAACAATAAAAATAGCCTTAAAACTCCTTATGCCTAACCATAACTAACACTTTTTTCGATTCCTTTTTTAATAAACACGTACATTAATATTATAATGCAAAATAAATGTGGGCAAACAAACGCAATTATCATAGGTGCCGGTCCAGCAGGCTCTTACACAGCGTTACGTATAGCAAAATTAGGAATAAAAACTGACGTATATGAAGAACATGCTGAAGTGGGTCTGCCTAATCATTGTGCTGGTCACATTAGTATACGTAGTCTAAAAAATTTTGGATATTATCCACTTCCAAACGGTATAATAGAAAACACTTTTGATGTTGCCAACTTTTACTCGCCTACAGGAACTGATTTTTCAATTCGTCTAAAAACACCTGTAACTTGCGCTCTGAATAGAGCAAAATTTAACCAATATATTGCAAATCAAGCTCAACAGGCCGGTGCTACGTTTCATGTAGGTCAATCTGTTCAGTCGTTGCAAATTGAAAATGGTTACGTTAAAGGTGTAACCCTGAGAAATAATGCCACAGTTCCGTCAAAAATTACAATTGATGCTGAGGGTATAAGCTCAAGATTGCTTCATCAAGCCGGACTTGGTGGTCTTGACGGAAAAGGTTTAGTTTATGCAGTTGAAGCGGAAATTGATAAAGTTTGTGATGTTGAACCGCATGCTGTTGAAGTTTATATGGGTAG
>JAITMO010000211.1 GCA_031277345.1 Candidatus Bathycorpusculum soli | reverse complement strand
GCAGGTTTGTTAGGTGTGGTATTAGGTTTTCTAAGTCGTTTCTTATGCATAAGATTGTTGTTGGTTTGGTCATAAATTTTTGGTTCTTCAAAAGAAAACTACCCTTCCACTTAACTTAGGACACGACCAGATTTTAAATAATAAGGAGCTTGTGCAAAGTATAGAAGTTAGTGAGAAAGAGATAGCAGAAAACCGCTTGCTGTGTCGTAGTGAAGTGTTAAAAGAATGGGGTATTAATGAAGAAGCCATTTGAATTTTCTATATAGCATCTTAACTTTTTATAGTTTATGGTGTATTGTTGTGGATGTTGTGTAGTGTAATGGAGCCTATATCGATACGAGATAGAGAAACAATTGTGAAACATAAACAGGCAGGTAAATCAGGGTACGAAATTGCACAATGGTTAATGGTTCACAGACAAACAGTTAGCCGTGTGTGGCAACAATACCTAACCACTGGAAATGTAGAGCCCAAGCCCAAAAACAATGGAAGAAAACCAAAAATCACCCCACAAACCATGGAAAAAATCTTTGCAAAAATAGAAAAACAACCCGACATCACCCTAAACGGTTTAATTGACGAATTCTCCCTACCCGTCAGTGAAGCTGCACTCTCTAAACGTTTGAAAAAGTCGGGTTTGACATATAAAAAAAGACGCTCCATCCAAAAGACCAAGAACGCAAAGACGTAGTGAAGAAGCGTAACAAATGGAAAAACTGGCAAACAGCTTTGCCAAGTTTGGCTTTGAAAAAACTTTTTTCTTGGATGAGAGTTCTCTAAATCTTGCCTATACGCGTCTTTATGGTTGGGCAAAAGCAAATCAAAGAGTTAGAGAAGGGTTAGCAGACGTTCGTTTTAAGAGGCAGTCGATTGTGTCAACTATCAGGCTTGATGGGTCGCAGGTGCCTTTGGTGTTTGAAGGTACGTTAAATGGTGTTTTGCTTGTAGAGTATGTAAGGAAATGCCTTGTTCCAAGTCTTGGGCAGGGTGATATAGTTGTTTGGGATAATAGTGCGGTTCATAAGTCAAAATTAGTTGTTTTAGCGCTTAAGGAATGTGGTGTTAGGGTGGTTTGTCTTCCGTCTTGTTTGCCTGATTTTAATCCTATTGAGTTGTTGTGGGCTTATCTTAAGGCTGGGTTGAGGAAGTTAAAGGCTCGAACTGTTGATACTCTGGTTACTGCTATCCACTCTGTTCTGTCAAGTGTTTCGCCGAATCTAATTGCAGCTTGGACCAAACATTGTGGATATAAACAATAAAAAGTTAAATTGCTATAATCAAGTTTACGTATTTAACTTTTTGAATCGATCTAAACAAGTTTTACATTCATGGACTAAACAATATCTAAGGAGGCTATTACTATTGTTTTAACCACCAAATTTTAGCTTCCTACCACAAATCTCAACACAAGCTCTTTTAGAATTTATCCATTACTAAATTGTGGGTCAAAGTAAAATTTAGGGGTTGTAAACTTTTTTGCGATGTTTAATTGTTAAAACCGTAATGTTGTAATCTGACATCTGATAAATAATCCTGTATTTGCCCACTCGAAAAGTTCTAGCACCCTGTAAATCACCAGTTAACGCCTTGCCTGCCAAGGGGTTATTTTCTAACTGTTTCAGTTCTCTAAACACTCTAAGCCTTACAGGTTTATCCAAATTGTCTAACTGTTTAATAGCGGCTTTGGAAAGAATAATCTTAGAGTTCGTCTTCATCAATACCTAATTCTTTTAAGGCTTCTTCAAAGGTGTATACGCGTCCTTCGGCTACATCTTTTTTACCCTGTTCTATATCTGCCATTAACTCTTTATCGCTTAGAATCTCTAAAGTCTCCTTTAGTGATTCTATCTCTGAGCGAAGTTTGGGGAACTCTTCAGTTAGTTCTTTGAGATTTTTTTTCTCTTCTTCAGTGAAAACAGCCTCAACCACATAAAACACCAATACCAGCAATGCCTTGCAAAATATTAAAAGTTTCCTAAAGGTCATTCTATACTATTGGTTGGGTACCTGCTTATCGGTTTATTATGATTGGAACTGCTGCGATGGGTGGATCAGCACCAGACAGTGACATCCTAGTAGACGCATTAGGCGTTAGCTACTAAAATTCCCTTTTTATTTTTCAATTCTACAGATCAGGATCATGTTTTCATTTGTGTCAGTTTGACGCTTGTAACTTAATATTTTTTGGTATGACATCAAACTGGAGTTAATGTGTTGTGATTAAATGTTTTAAATCTTCAAGTTTTCTGTCTGTATTTGTAATTATAGATATTGTTGCTGCGTTTTTTCTTTCGTTGTTCCTAACATCAATAGATGGTAATAGTTTGTCTTTGAACGGAAACGAGGCATTCTTAAGGCTAACACTAAAGCAAAAAGTGTTCGACAAAGAAAGATAAATACCACCCCGACAGATAAGTTCTTGTGAAAAATGGGGCACGAAAAAAATGAGAGCTTCATGTTGGCTCGCTTTAATAACTAGAGTCTGTTAACATTAACTTTATTACTAGTACTGTGCAGTTATGAGGATATAGTGTTTTCAAAAGAAGCTTTTATTAAAATTGAAAAATATTTACCACTACAACGTAAAAAAGCAATCATAAATAATTATGTGCTCTTAAGACCATCTTTTACGCAACTGAAAACAGTTACAAATAGCGTGCACTGCCTAAAAAGTATGAAAAATGGCACACAATTTACATGCGATTTAGACGATAAAGTAAAAACAGGTGTTTACAACGCCTTTTTGAAGCATTACAAAAGGAGAGCATAATTTCAATTGAGCTAAAACGTACATGCCTTGATAGTACACACATCAAAGCACATCCTGATACATAGGGGACTTTAAAAAAAGAAACAAACAAAGCATCGAACGCTCCAAAGACGAACTAACAACAAAAACTCATGTCGTTACCTTGTCTGCCAAGACAACTGTAGCGTTTAGCCTTTCCTTTAGGTAATACACATAATACACCTAAAGGACAAAAATTGCTTGCAACACTTTACGGTAAAGGCGTCTTTGTTGATGGATCGTGCTTATGAAGGAGATAAAATGCGTGAGTTCGCCAAAAAACAAGAGTTTACTGCAGCAATAGTTCCACCTAAGAAGAATCGCAAACATCCCTGGAACTATGATAAGAAACTCTAAAGTTTCGTAATGAGGTGGAACGGTTTTTCTTACGAATCAAACGCTTCCGCAAAGTATTCACACGCTATGACAAACTTGATATAATCTACACAGGAATAATCACAATGACACTGATCTACGATGCCATCTTAATGTGAACAGGC
>JAITMO010000169.1 GCA_031277345.1 Candidatus Bathycorpusculum soli | reverse complement strand
AATAGTAGTCTCAAACATTGTCAAATACCGCTGAGGCTTACCAAAACTACCCTTACAATCCGGACAAACAATCCCGCGAACAACAATCTCTTGTGCAATCTCATCCAAAGACATTTTTTCTGCCTCTTTACTACTCACACCTTTCTCCTCCAAAAGATGATCCGCACGAAAACGAGTATTACATCTCTCACACGCTACCATAGGCTCCTTAAAATGATCAACATGCCCACTAGCCTCAAACACCTTACTAGGCGTAATAACCGATGACTCTACTTCAAAAATACCCACTTTCTTAACAAACAAATCACGCAAACAAGCTTCAATATTCTGTTTCAAACGCGTACCCAACGGACCATACGTCACAAAACCTCCAACACCACCATAAATCTCAAAAGACGACCAAAAAAACCCTCGCCTCTTAGCTAACTCATTAACAGCAGTAAACTTGTCACATACAGGTTCTAAACACTTAGCTTTATCACTCAACTAAATTACCCTGCTAACGTTAAAATCCACAGTAAATTAAAACATTACCATACAAAAAACACAACAACAATCCATTTTACATTAGCATTAATTTAGACATCTTCTTTTAGTTATCTGCTTATTTACTTGATTTTTATTTCGTATATGGTTGGCCAGTTTTTTCCTGTGATGTAGAGTTGATTTGTTTGTGTGTTGTATGCAATGCCGTTTAGTACTGCTTCTGAATTGTTTTTTGTGTGGGGTTGAGCTATTTCTTTTAAGTCTATGTATGCTTCTATTTGGCCTGTTGTGGGGTTTATTATTGCTATTTTTGTGTTGTGCCATATGTTTGCGTATATGGTGCCATTGATGTATTCTAACTCGTTAAGGTTGTCTACGGAGCCTTCTGTGTCATGTACATTTATAGTGTTGATTGTTTGGTAAGTATTTGGGTCTATAAAGTACAAGTTTGATGTGCCATCGCTCATAATTAAGTGGGTTCCGTCATAGGTTAGTCCCCAGCCTTCTGTGTTTAGGGTAAAGTTGCCTATTAGTTTAAATGTGTCTTTGTTGTAAATGAAAGCTATTCTATTTTGCCAAGTTAATTGTATTATTTTATCGTCAACAATGGCTATGCCTTCTCCAAAATATTCATAGGGCAAATCGATTTGTTGTAGGTTTTTGTTGTTTTTTAGGTATACTCGCCGTAAACTGGATGCTCCATTTAAGCCAGTGCTTTCTATCAAGTTGCCTTTTTCGTCTATTATTAGACCTTGTGTGAAAGCTGTTGGGTCATGTGGATATGTTTGAACGATTTTATAGTTATAAATTGGAACACCATGATACGTTGTTTGGGTGGATGTGTTAAGAGTGTTGGTAACTATTATAATTATTATGATTAGTAAAGTTAAGGCTATTAGGGTTATTGTAGTGGTAATTTTGTGGCTTTTTTTCATGTTTAATTTAATGACGGTATAGTTAATATGGGTAATTGTAGGATTGGCTGGATCGTGTAGCGAAACACTTAAGTGTAGAAGAATTGTATTTTGTTTTTACATTATTAAATAGGATGTAGAACCAATTGGCTGTTGAAGGTTTTTTCGAAAACAAAAGAGAACCAGTAGAAGCTAAAGTCGGAGAGTTAACCCCTCAATCACGTGCGGTTAACATTACGGCCAAAGTAGTATCTAAAACTGAAATACGCGAAATCCCCATGGGCAGAGATGGCTCACCTCACAAGGTTAGTGACGCTCTAATCGGTGACGAAACCGGTACTGTTTATCTAACTCTTTGGGATGACAACATTGAAAAATTAAACGATGGTGACAGCGTACGAATCGAAAATGGATACGTAACTCTCTTTAAAGGAAACATACGCTTAAACATAGGTAAATACGGCAAACTTGACTTAGCGACAGTACCCCTAGACGTTGAAGTAAACACAGAAAACAATGTTTCAAGTCAAACATTTGAGCAACAACGCAGACCATTTAGAGGCGGCGGACGTGGCAGAGGCTTTGGAGGACGTGACAGAGGCGGCGGTGGATACGGTGGTAACAGAGGCGATAGAGGCGACCGACGCGGTGGCGGCGGTTATAGACCAAGATACTAAAAATTGTTAATCTTTACCTGTTAAAAACGAAAAACTAGTTTTCTTTTCTTTTTACTTTTTATCTATTACCCTTCAAGCAACATTTAACGTCTACCACACAATTACCGTGTTTTGTCCACTTTGTTTTACAATGTAATAATTGTATTAATTAAAAATTGAACGTTTTCCAACAACTAAAAAGCGTTGCACACAATAGACTCCTAAATTATGCCAGCGTAATAACCCACAATTTAGTACTGGCCTTTTAAACAGGTCTTCTTTTTTTTAAAAATGATTTCCAGAAACATTTTTCGTTACGACAAGCACACTATTATGTTTCATAGAATGTTTTCCAATTTTTAGTTTTCGTGATTCACAATACGTACATTTCTCATGTAATAACAACATTCGAATACATTACCAAACGTACTCTTACACGACATTTCGACATTCTAACTAATATCAGGCGATACCAAAAAATTATTTGCTATACTGACTTGTCTATGTTGAAAATCAAACCGCAACTTTTTACTTAGTTGTTGTTCAATATTGATACGTTTAAAGACATTTAAAACAAGCGGAAGTTGGTTTTACATGGAAAAAGATTTGACTCATGAGCAGTTTATTGAAATATTGCTTGATCCCGAGATCACAAAAGACAAGGATATTACTTTATTACGGTGTATCTATTCTTTTAAAGACCATAAAGCATATGCAAGTCAAGTTGGTAAGCAGCTTGGATACCCCGGTAAGCGTCCACATAGTCCATTGAATTTAGAAATCGGACACTACGCAAAACGTATTGCAAAAAAACATGATATTAACCTTTCAATGCGTGAGAACAAGAAATATAAGTGCTGGGATCTATTTTTTGAAGGTTGGATGGAAGGTCGCTTTTTTGTTTGGAAGTTAAAGCCAAATCTGGTTTCTGCTATTAAAGAAACAAGCATATACGTTGATGTTGAGCCTACAGAAATTTCTGATAAAGAAGCAAAAAAACTTATTGAGGGCGCAAAGCGATCAATTACAGTTAACGCGTATGAACGCAACTTACGAGCAAGAAAACAATGTATCAAACATTATGGAACAAAATGTTTGGTCTGTAATTTTGACTTCTTTAAAGAATACGGACAAATAGGGAAAGATTACATACAGGTACATCATTTAGTACCCATTCATGAAATTGGAGAAGAGTACGAAGTTGACCCAATCAAAGATTTAGTACCAATTTGTCCGAATTGTCATGTAATGGTTCACAAGGGAAAAAATACGTTAACAGTAAACGATTTACGTCAACAATATATGGATGCACAGGCAAATAAATGAAATTATTTTTATGGTTAAATAAGTGGAAAACAAAGAGGCCTTATAGCAACCCTGTACCGTTGCCATCATCCAAGCCTTAAAATTATGTCAGGAAAAGTTATTTAAGTCGAAATGAGCATCTGTTTTTGGGATTAAAACATGGACTACATCATATGGGCAATAGTCGCTATTGTTCTTCTTATAATTACACTTGTTGTAGCATACTCTCAAATGCCAAGAGCAAAGAAAAACATTAAAACAAAAGTAACAACACAAACAACTATAGTTGAAGATGAGGTAGTAGTGAAGGAAGAGTTTCCTGAGGAACCCTGCTGTGAAAGTACTCCTGCAAGCAACACCTTTGAAGAGCCAGTGGAGGAAGTCCAACTGCCACAAAAACAGGATTCACAGACTTTAACGCCCCCTGCAAGCAACACCTTTGAAGAGCCAGTGGAGGAAGAGTTTTTAGTCAAAGAACTTGAATTATCTATGCCACAAGAAGAGACTCCTGTTGTATCTGCTAATGATAACGAGGAAGTGCCTATACAACCTAAGCAAGATGAAATACCTCTAACAAATGTTAAAGGCATTGGTGAAAAAAGAGCTGCACAACTTAATGCTATAGGTATAACTACCGTTAAAGACTTAGCCCAAACATCCGCTACAAACTTGGCAAAAGAACTTGATATCTCACCAAAAATTACTGCCAAACTAATCGAAGACGCAAAACAGCAACTGCAACAACAATAAGTAATTATTTTAAAAAATGGGTGTGTTCTATGAATAGTGTGCCTTATTTTTCTTCAATTTTATAAAAAGCTTTGCATATCAATCGTATGTTAAAGAGAGTGTAGGATGGTGTATGGTAAGGGTGGCAATACTCAACGTACTTGAGCATAAGCATTGTCTTTACGCACTTGGTGTAGCCGATTAGTACGAAAAGAAATACGTTTTTCAAATCGGATGTTATGCATCATATTGTTGTTGGTTTTTCATAAATTTTTGGTTTTTCAAAAGACAACTACCAACTAAGGGATCGTTATTATATAAGTTCTACAGCGTTCTTAGTGTTGGACCGCTTATTAAGCTTTATTTAACATGAAAAATAGCCTGATACACAAAATGATGCAACAGACCACCATTTAAACTGAGGATATTATTTTATAACCTTCCCTAACTTGTTTTAAGATATGACTCTTTTTTTGATGCGGTGTAAACAGTTTTTATGTTATCGAAAAATGCACGATGATTTTTTATTGATATTTATAACAGTCTGTCCATCATTGTTTGATGTTGAGCTAATGTTTTGGGTTGGTTTAGTGTAAAGGAAGGGGTTTGGTTGTTGGTTGTTTATGTTGTTTGGAGTGTTGTGCCACAGTGTGTGCAGTTGATATTGTTTGTATTGTTTTCTGTTCCGCATTGGCTACAGTAGATTATGTCGTTGTTGTTTAGATTGTTGTTGGTTGTTGGTTGTGTGGTGTATATCGTTGTTGGTTGTTGTTGGGGTTTGAGTTGTTTGTATGCTTGTGTGGCAAAAATCCAAGATATCCAAATTAATATTGCGCCTATGCCTATGATGCTGGTTACGGAGCCAATGAGGTAGAGTAGACCTGCGGTTTTAAATGTGTGTATGTCTGATTTTTCTCCAAGTTTAGTAAAGGCTTGCCAGTAGAGTACACCGTTGATTATTGATACCGCACTAGCAACTATTAAGATACTAATTGGTTGTACAAATACGTTTGGCATACTGTTTAGGTAGGAGTTATTTACCATTAGAGTAAAGGTAAATAATACTGTTATCGTGATGGAACATGTTATTTGAATTATAAGTGTATATAGAATGTACCTAAATATTTGTGGTTCTTTGTAATACTTGGATAACTTGTGCATTGATAATAAGAACAAAATGAGTCCTATTAATCCCATTACACCTATGACTATACCAAGTCCAATAGCTACCGGTACAAATGTATAACTGGCAGTATTATTGTTTATGGCGTTGTTTAATATTTGAGAAATAAGTTGGAAGAAAACAATACCAATCACTGCAATACTTGCTATAGGTAATATGACATTTATCAAACTTGCTGTAAACCCATATTTTTTAGCTACCTCAAGAGACATAATTCATAACCTCCAATAATAACAAAATAGCGTTAACTAATAAATAAAGTTTTAAACACTTCCCATTCACAATTGCTAACATACATACATAATAACTTTAAACATGAAAATAAATAATTATTTTTAGAAAAATTGGTTATTTTTTCCATTTACCCTCTGACCATCGGGCAAAGGATACAGGCGTTATTTTAATAATAGGTACATCACCCTCTTTCCAGCTGCCCTTATCTGTTTTGTATTCAGGAAATTTCTCTACAAGTAATGAATGTGCATATTGGTATTCTTTGCCTTTCCAAAGAATTTCAGCCTCACCCTGAATACGTACACCACGAATAATTGACCAATTATTTTGATCATAATCATCAAAAACTAGAGACACTTGCGGATTTGCCTCTATCTGCTCAAGCTTTGGCGTATCCGGATCAGAAGCAAAATAAATAAACACACCATCAAAAACAGACCACACTGGCCTCACCACAGGTTCACAATCCTCTGTCGCTGTTGCTATACGACAAACAGGCAACTGTTGTACAAACAATTTATCCGATTTCGTAAGTCTAATTCCCATATCTTCATCAACACTGATATCTGAAAGATTATTTATTACCGTACCTGACAATAAAATACCACATATAAACTTTTATGACCACAACAAACCATAATCAAACAACAACATTTCAACAATAGAACCACAATAGCATCTTACGCCTACAACATCAAAATCAAATGTTTTCAGTTAAACTTTGAGCTATTTGGTCTAAATGATCAAATATGAAATAATGCCCTTTGTTTGAAAAAATCTTTAGTTTTGCACCTTTGAATTTATGAGCTATTTGATAGGCGTTATTTATCGGGCAAGTTTTATCTTCTTTGCCATGCCAAATCTGCAATTTATCACCAATTTCACATATTGAAAGATTACACGGTTTTAGGAAAAGTGTATGCTCTTCTATAATTGTTTTTACGCTATTTTTTTGACGAAAAGCTTCAGCTATTGATTGATGTAAAAGTTTTATCCATTTCGGGTTAGAAAAAAAGGTTAAATCATTCTTTGAGCAGGCATGTAACATTTGTTTACCTTGAGTGGACTGTAAAAAAGCTTTAGGTGTGTTTGCTTTGAGTATTTGGCGTTGCATATTTCTCATAACTATGCTACCTATCGCAGGTAGTTTCATTGCATATTTTGCAAAGGGTGTATTGTGTGCTACTGCGGGATCAAATGGCAAATTTGGGGCACTTACAATTATACCCCGCCGTACTTTTTGAGGAAAACTTGTCATGTAAGCTATCGCAAAAACACTACCGCCTGACCATCCTAAAACGTTAAACTGTGCTAATCCTAAATGATTAATTAAATAGTTGAGGTCATTGTTAAAATCTTGAAGAGTTTTTCGAGGGTTATACGTGGATAAGCCATATCCAGGACGGTCAACAGCTATGAGTTCTATTTTCCGAAGAGATACTTGTTCTAAAAGAAGAGCCTCTAATCGACTACTAGCGGTGCCGTGAAAATACACAACAGGTACACCACCACTACCTCCTCTGTCAATTGTAAAATAGCCCAGCTGACGTTTGTCGGGTAAAGTTATCGTTTCATTAGCTCTTAACACATTTGTACATTACCTCTCCCGTATGTATTTAGCTCTTCGTGAAAGTATATTTCTTTTTGTGTTGAGATTTAACTTTTAATGCCGTTTTTAGTCAATAAACATTGTCGTTTCTACATGTTTATGTGCCATAACACGTGACAAATTACGTAAGCTAAATACATGTTACCTCTATACTATAGTTGTGCGTATTAAGAATTATAGAGGCGCGTATTAAGAATTGTAAAGGCGCAGGTAAATAGTTAGGTATACCTTTCCAGTTCAAATTAGCTACCGTATGGTTGGTGTCGAGTTTGTTGTAGAAACTTTTATAGATCTAATACGTTTATCTTCTTTAGGTTTTGGGCATGAGTGCTATATTTGTTGTGTTTGGTTCAATTATTGTGTTGTTTCTTGTTATGGCTGCTTTTCTTTTGAAAGGTAAAGGCAGTTTTTTAATTGCAGGCTACAACACTATGTCTAAAACTGAACAAGCAAAATATGACGAAAAAGCTCTCTGCCGCTTAACAGGTATATTGTTACTTGTTTTTTCTTTTATTATGATACTTTGGCTTATAGGTGCATATTATGATATAGTGGGCTTATTTTATTGTGGAATTATCCTTATGTTTGCAAGTTTACTTAGCTTTGGAATATATGCAAACACAAGTAGACGTATCCGTAATAAGAATAATTTAACCAGACAAAACACAGTTAGAGATGGAAAATTAGAAAAGACCACTAAAAAAGTGGTATTTGTTGGCATTCTTATTGTAGTGATAACATGCATTTTCGTAGGTGTCTTGTTAGTTTATGGTTATGCTGAAACAACGGTAGAAATTTCTAATACACATATACAGATCAAAGGCATGTATGGGGTGACAGTTGACTTTTCAGATGTAAAAAATATTTCTCTTATAAATCAGAGCATGTACAATATTGGAGTAGGGAGACGTGTTGATGGTTTTGGCGGATTTGGAGACTCTTTAAAAGGAAATTTCAAATCTGACGATAATATAGCAATGTTGCTTTTTGTTCAAGCAAGCTTTTCACCTACTATACGAATTGAACGCAACAACGAAAAAGACATCTACCTAAGCTTCCGTAGTGAAGAAAAAACTACACAAACATTTAACGATTTAATGACCAAAATTGATGACATCAACATTGATGTGACTTTAATAATTAACAATAATAGTAACAAGTTGGGTGTTTAATGAATTTTTGGATTTTTATGTTAAGTATGACTTTGCTTATTCCCTTAGTTATGATTGGAATTGGCAGTTACTTTGCAAAACGAGCACTCTCTAAAATTAATAGGATATATGGCTATAGAACAGCTATGTCAATGAAAAACAAAGACACATGGCTATTTGCACATACTCACTGTGGAAAAACCTGGCAAACTCTTGGTTTAATCTTATTACCCCTCTCAATAGGCCCTATGCTCTTTACACACGGATTTACCGCAAATAACATTGCCCTATTAGGCTGCATAATCATTTTAATACAAATGTTTTTTCTTCTCGGCTCAGTTATATTCACAGAAAAAGCATTGAAAAATACCTTTGACAAAAACGGCAACCGCAAAAGAAAAACCACTACAAAAGCATATACCTGAAAAAATAATTGAACAAGACCTAACTTTAAACCCCAACAAAACACATACAACATTAATGGTTTTAAACGAACCAAAAAATAGGTTTAGATATTATCGATATTACTGCTTTAGTGTAAACAAAGAATCGAAAACACCATTAACTCGAAAAAGACAAAACTAAATGTGTACTTTGAACATATCATACGAACAACTATAGATAGTTTTACACTAACTACCCTTTTGATATAAGAAGAAAGACAAAGAAGGATAGCTCTAAATGCTGGCGGTAGTGTTTTTCTGTCAGAAAGGTTTAATTTGCCTACAGTAATATGATGTTAAAATTCAGGTTGATTATTTTAGCGCGTGCGGGATTCCCCAAGCCTGGTATGGGGCAGGCCTGCTAAGTCTGTGGTCGAGAGGCCACGTGGGTTCAAATCCCACATCCCGCGCCAATTTGTTTACGCATTTTTTAATTAGCGGTTTTTCAAATATTATTATTTCATGGATGAATTTTAGGTGTTATTCTGCTATTTTTATGAATTCTAAGGCGAATTTGTTTGCGTTTTTTTCTGTACCTCTATGGATTTTGTCGACATTTCTACTTCTTAGATGATGGTAAAATTCGTGCAGAATAACTAGAGGATTATTTAATATATCACTATTTAAGACGCTTATTGTTTCATTTTTTGCGGTATAACAACCGTAAGCAGTTGTTTTATGTCCCTTAGGTAAACCCACCTTAAGAGTAGGTGTTCTTACGTTGTACTCCTTTGAAAGTAAATCTAATGCTTCTTCAGGATTACCATTGAGAATAAGTAATACTACCTTAGCTTTAAACTCATCCATATAATTCATTAGTGCATAAACTTATTAAGCATGACGCCTAAATTTCTTAAACAAGTGATATTATAGCAGTTTTTTGTAGGATTATACGTTTAATGTGATGTTTTTTGATGATTAATAGTGTTTTAATACTTGTCTATTGATAAAATATTTGTTAGGGGGTTATATGAATGGGTACAAGTTATAAAGAAAAGTTTGTTTTTTGTTATTTTAAGAATAGGCGCCATTTAGTTTTTATTTGTTGTATAGGCAGTGTTGTGAGATAGAGTTGTTTTTTGGTTTTTTAAAGAATTTGTTTTTGCAGGATAGGTTGTATATGTAGTGTGAGTGGGGTTTGGTGTCGTGGGTGTTTATTAATTATTTGTCTTTGGTGATGGTGT